>JBCCSO010000030.1:0-19113 GCA_039199965.1 Chloroflexota bacterium
ACGCAGGTCCAAAATTGCGTCCGTAAACGCAGCGCGGCCAGCTACACCGACCGGTCCAATAATGTCTGGGGAGTTACCACCAGCAATTTGGGTGTTTAAAATATCAGTGGCTTGCGCATTGTCTACATACTCAACAACCAGCTCAATACGATCTTGAGAAGCGTTAAATGCTTCTACAACTGCATCTTGACCGGGAATCTGGTCTTCATTTGAACCAGTTCCCAATCCAACAAACCAGCGAATGGTAACTTTTTCACCGTCAGCCATCGCTTCTTCTTCCATTTCTTCTTCAGCAGCTTCCTCTTCCATTTCCTCTTCAGCAGCTTCTTCGGCCGCTGGTGCTTCGCTACTGGTATCGGTAGCAGGTGTATCACCGCCACCGCAGGCCACCACAAGCAGCCCTAAAATGACCAGTAGAGCTATCAAAAGTTTACGAGAGTTTGACATTTTTCTTCTCCATTATTTCAATCACCGAAAAAATTTTTATTGTGATTAAAATTGGGTGTGCCACAAGACGGTGTATCTAAAAATTTATTTGTCTGTGGCGGAAGTTCTAATTAAGATATTTCAAAGTTCTTTACCTTCATCAGAATTTATTTATGATGAAAGCAAAGGACTTCTAGAGAATGTAAGGCACATTCCCTAGGAAAACGCCAGAAACGTTTTTCAAACGTGGGGAATTTAGACTAAAATCTACTGGGTTTGGGATTCACCTCCGGTTGAATATCCAAGCAGTTTCAGTGCGTCACACGTAGAAAATGGTTGGCAGACCGCTACGTGTGGCGTATGAGTTTCGGTATTAGTTACCTACTAGCAGCTTTTATGCTGCTCTTGCTCGTGTGAACATTAGATGTTCCAAAAAGACCAAATTAAATTTGGGTTTTTATAATTGGGCGCATTTCGTCTGAACGAACGGACCCGTTTTCGACCACCCCAAAATCTTGGGCTGAATCGGTAATACACATTTGATTCATAGCAATAGCAACTGCCCCCCATGTCCCTGCCCTAAAATCTAGAGGGCAAAGCTCAAGGATATCTGGCTTGAGCATTTCAGCCGCCATCGATGATTGACAAGCCATCTTGGCCCACTCTTTCTGGATAGGATTAAGCAAAGCATTTCCTGCTCGAGAGAGCCCACCACCGATCATTATTTTTTGTAAATCAAAGGACATCATGAGCATATGAGTAGCCCGCGCGAGATATCCACACATCTCATCAATGATTTCCTGAGAAACGCTATCCCCTGCTTCCGCGTGGCGAAAAACAACGGCCGCGTCAAGCACTTCCACATTTTTCAAAGATGTGGCTCTATCAGAATTGGCCGCATTTTTAGCAATTCGAGCGATAGCTGGACCTGCAACAAAAGTCTCCAAGCAACCATTTAGACCACACTGACAGCGGACCAAGTTAGGTCCAGCATATGTATGACCAATCTCTCCAGCCATATTTTTAGTGCCGTTATAAATTTCGCCGTTTAGAACTAGGCCACCGCCTACGCCTGTTCCAAGCGTGATGAATGCTAAGTTTTGCACAGACTCATCAAATAAAAATTTAGCTGCGGCCATCGCATAAGCATTCGCGTCATTATCCACAAATACCGGCAAACTGAATTCATGCTTCAAGATGCTCCCTAAATCGATGGATGGTTCAGACAGGTTAACGGCTAGATCCACCCGCCCGGTTTTTGGATCAACCAAGCCGGGAACACCAACCCCAATGGCACAGGGCATTTCAGATGTTTCTTCCATTAATTCCAAGACCGTTTGAATCACAATGTCAACGGGGCGTTTTGATGGTTGGCGAATTGAGTTTGTAGTGAACGCAATTTCACTCCCTTTCGCGTCAGCTAAAAGCGCATCAACGTTGGTTCCACCAATGTCAATTCCAATAAAAACCTGATTATCCATGGCCGTTTCTCCTTGAAGAATCACGAACAACCAATTTTGTTTCTAAGCGGATAGCATTATTAACAGGCTGCCCTGCAATAAGTTTTAGAAGTGTTGTGCCTGCTTTGAAGCCTGATTCATAAATTGGCGCGCTCACCGTGCTCAAGGCTGGAGAAACGTGTCGCGCCATGTAATCATCATTAAAACCGACAATCGCGATTTGACCCGGAACAGAGATATCCATATCTCTACAGGCTTCCAACGCACCAACGGCCGCGTTATCGTCCCCAGCAAAAATCGCATCGAAATGGGCACCTTCTTGGAGCAGCGTCTCTATTGCTTGCTTGGCGGGCGTAGTCGCAAATTTTCCCCGGCGGATGAGATTTTCATCTACAGGCAAATCGGCCGAAGCTAGTGCGCGGCGGTAGCCCAGCTCACGCTGTCTTGAATCTTCATTTCCTTCAGGTCCTTTTAGGAACACAATTCTGCGACGGCCATTTTCAATTAAGTGATTTACCGCTTCAAACGCCCCCTTTTCGTTGTGAAAAGCAACTACAGGAATATCTAGTCCGGCCGGTGCAGTCCGATGCAGCATGACTATAGGAAGGCCTTGCTCGAACATATACTGTATAGAGTAATCGTCCAGAAAATCTGTAAATACGATAAGCCCATCTGTATTGTGATCACCCAACGGCAAAGGCTTGCCTCCAATCATTGAGGCTGGCGAGTTGCTTGAGTACATGAGCAGCGTATATCCCTGCTCCTCTATCGACTCATTAATTCCTTTGATAAGAGCAGCAAAAAAGAATGTAGTGAGAGCTGGCATTACAATGCCAATGGTATTGGTTTTTGAGCCTGCCAATCCACGGGCAGATCCGTGAGCAACAAATCTTAGGCTTCTAATTGCATGGTGGACCCTCTGTTGGGTCGTGGGCGAAACAGTACCAGTCCCATTGATCACACGGCTAACCGTAGCTGTTGAGACGCCGGCTTCACGGGCGACGTCATCAATCTTAACTCGTTGGTGATGTGATCGTTTAATAGTCATAAACCAAAAGGTTTGAAAAGGGCAAAAAATGTACAAAGTGCCCATGTAAGCGGTTTCAGTAATCGCTTACATTGTACAAACATTTATCTAACAGTCAAGAAATTGAAGAAATCTATAGAAAGCTGCTCTTAGGTGTGCGGAAGAAGGCTTTGAGGTTAATTTATACGCGTAACAGAGTCGCGAATAATAAGTTGCGCCTTGAAATCTTTGATGATCTCAGGCTGCTCTTTGATTTTAGCAAGCAAGCGAACAGCTGCAGATCGGCCGATTTCAAGCGCGGGTTGGCCCACAGTGGTTAGTGGTGGTGTGAGAAAAGCAGATGCGGGTTGATCGTCAAAACCAATAATAGAAACATCATCGGGAACCCGAATCCCTTTTCTAAATAAACCAAGCCGGATCCCCATTGCCATTTGGTCATTTGCTGCAAAAATGGCGGTAAATGGAGGCCCACCACTCAACAAGTTTTCAACCGCTATGACCCCAGACTGCTCAGAAAAGTCTCCTTCGATCACTAGGTCATCACAGGGTAGATTGTAATCGATCATCGCCTGCCGATACCCGGCCAAACGCTGTGAAGCATCATCGTGTCGCAAAATACCAGTGAGATGGACAATTTTTCTATGCCCATATTCAATAAGGTGCTTGGTTGCATCGTAAGCACCACCAAAGTTATCTAGGGGAATACACGAGTCATCAATTTCTACGATATCGCGGCCAATTAAAATAAGCGGTACGCGACGTCTAATTGAAACAAGCTCCTCTTCAGGCAGGATACCACCCAAAATAATTAAGCCATCCACCATTCGGTCCAGAAACATCTCTAAGCTGCGTCGCTCCTTCTCTGGGCGCCACCGGCCGTCTGCAAAGAGTGGATGAAATTCGCTCTCCGTCATCTCTTCCATAATGCCACGCAGGATTAAATCGAAAAACGGGCTGGCAATATGCTGCGTCACGACACCCACTGTTTTTGATCGGCCGCCAGCCAAGCCACTAGCAAAGATGTTTGGTTGGTAATTTAGCTCTTTTACAGCGTCTTGAACTGCCAGACGCGATCTTTCACGGACTGCTGTGTTTCCATTTAACACTCTTGACACAGTGCTGATCGAAACACCAGCCCGCTTAGCAATATCATGAATAGTTACAGTTTCCTCTTTTAGCATGAAATTTTTTCATTCTAAGTTGAGAAGGCTTTTCCATAGCAAAATTTAATCTCACATGCCCCATTAGCCTAGCAACTTTTCTCCTTGATTTTTAATTATGCGACACACTCGTCAGATTAGACAAGCCCAACCATCTGAGTGCATTAATTAAACAGTACATGTTAGGAGGATCAGCACGATTTCGCACCAACCCTCCTAACGACTATATCAATTCATCACTCTGATGGGAGAGGAATGAAACCAGCGCCGATATCATCCACAATGACGCTGCTGGTTTTGAACCTGAACAGAGGGATTCGACCGCTGTTAGGATTAACATCACTGTCAATCTCCTCGTTCACACCATCACCAACATCACGCAAGGTATACGCATAACCGCCTACCGGAACATCTACCACTATTCGGTAGAAGACATTCACCGAAATCGCAAACTGAGCCATACCAGATTCATCAGTCAGGATCGTTTCCACAACTGTATCATCCTGTGCAAGCAAGTTAACTGTAACACCATCCAGTAGAGCCTCAGTTTCACCGCGCAGACCATCACCATTCAAGTCCTCCCAAACGGTCACTTTCAAGGTTCCGGGCATGATAAGACCTACACCAAAGTCATCTATAACGACACCACCTTGATTAAACTTAAACTTACCAGAGCGACCAGTTGCCCTTAAGACATCGCTATCAATGTCATCTTGCCTATTGCCCTCAGCATCTATTTTGCTAAAGGCATAGCCACTGCCGGGCAAAATGGCTTTAACCCAGAACTTAACGCCTGTCGGTGCTGAAGAAAACATTGCCATGCCGTTCAAACTTTGAACTTCGTCCAGTACAACATCATTCTTATCTACTAGCTGAATGGTCACATCATCAACTGATGGTTCGCCTCCATCTTGAAGCCCGTTGCCATTAAGGTCTTCCCAGACATCAATAGCAAATTCCACAGGTGACCACAAACCAGCATCTAAATCGGTGATTGGATTACCTGATTCAACTAGGAAGATTGCAGACAATCCAGTACCTTGACCAATGTCACTATCAATTTCTTCGTTACCACCTTGGTCTTTCAAGGTAATTGTGTAGTCATCACTTGGCAAGACCACTTCGAATCGATAATAGCCATCTGCGGTCGTAAACTCAGCAATACCGCTCGAAGTGGTGGTACTCATTACAACTGACTTGCTCACAAAGTCGATCAAGTCAACTTGAATACCGTCAAGCATCGGTTCACCTACATCCATTAAGCCGTCACCGTTCAAGTCATCCCAAACCTCAATTTGGATGCTACTTGGCGCGGAAGGTTCGAGTTCAAATGCACCGATATCACAACCAGCACCTTGCGGCCGTGATACACCACGCTGGTCAGTACCCGGGCATGCACCAGCATTTGCCGTGTCAATAGCGGGGCTATCAGCTAACAGCGCATGTGTCATCGTTGGCCCACTGTTATCAGCCAATGGGCCCAACAAAGCCCCACCAGAACCTACATTAACGTCCGATGCATCCAAGGCACAAGATGCATCTGAAACAAGATTGTTACCCAGCGAGGTGAGCGTAGCTGCACCTTCAATCTGACAGTCCAGCCCATTATCTGCGATGATGTTGTTGCGAATTTCAACCGTAACCGGGTTACCAAACGAAGCAACCATCAAGCCACCAGCCGTGCCGTCAGGAGCATGGTTATTGGTAAAGGTGCTGCTCTGGATGATAGCCGTGCCATCGGTCAAGAAAGCTGCTCCACCGTGCCAAGCGGTTGAGGTATTGTCACTGAAGGTACTGTTCATGATGTTTACAGTACCCAAGGCACGTAAACCACCAGCCACGTCGTAGCTCACATTTCCAAAGATAGTACTACCGTTGATGTTGATTGTACTGCCAAAGAAGCCGTACACACCACCACCCGGATTGTTCGCCTCGTTGTTGCTAACGGTACTACTGTTCAAGTTGAGCGTTGCACCAGTGCTGTTGTAGATACCGCCACCGCCAAATTCAAAGTTGACTGGTGGTGCACCTACCTCAGCATTGTTGGTAACCACAGAATTATTTAGGGTAAGAACACCATTGTTCAAAATACCACCACCCTGTGGAGCACCAACACCATCAGAGATGATTATGTCGTTAATCGTCACATTCGCAGTTGAATCGACTCGCATAACGCGAGAGATATTGCCACCGCTCACGGTAACGCCAGTGCCAGCAATCGTCATTGAGCGTTCTATCTCGAGCTGACCAGAGGTTAAAACAATTGTTTGCCCTTGGATCGGACCGTCAAAGACGATCGTGCCATTCTCTGCAATTCGATCAATCGCATCACGCAGTGACCCATCTCCGCTGTCGTTTGTGTTGGTGACGATAATAGTAGTTGGGGCTGGGGTTGATTCACGGCGTACCTGATCAATCTGGTATGTTCCGGAATCGCCAACTTCCAAAGCATACCCCCAGACTTCGGTCAAACCGAGGCCGTCGCTTGGTGCACCCGTGGGCTGTTCTGAACTGCGGACAAAGTCTGTGACTGGGATAGAAATCATCTGCCAGCCAGTGCTGTCATCAATAAAGGTTGTTTCAAAGCGCTCAGCTGAGTCTGGACCCTGATAAACGCGGACATAATCGACCAAATATTCCTGTGGATAAGTGTTAGTTGGATCAATTGCACCACCGAAGTTACCTCCGATAGCAAAGTTGAGGAGCAAGAAGAATGGTTTTTCAAAGACCCATTCGTTCGGCGCCACATCGGCCGGAGTGGCTTGATGATACTGTTGACCGTTAATGTACCAAGTGATCTTTTCTGGTTCCCACTCAACCGTAAAGGTATGGTAATCGTTATAGACCGGTTCACCAAAGTCTAAAATGCCGCCAAAGCTAGCACCACCAGCGTACCCTGGCCCATGAATTGTACCGAAAGCCTCGTTTGGCAAACGGCTGACATATTCCATGATGTCGATTTCACCAGCACCCGGCCATGGGTTATAGGTGATATCGGTGCCCAAACTCCAGAAGGCTGGCCAGAGGCCGCTACCGCCATCTGGTACTTTAAGGCGTGATTCGATCCGGCCGTAAGCGAACTCAGCTCGGTTTTGAGTCAAGAGACGAGCCGATTCAAATTCACACGGTCCATAGTAACACTCTTGTGACCCATCAGCTTCGCTCAGGGTAATGACAAGATTACCGTTGCCGTCCATTGCTGCATTGTCGGCGCTGTCGGTATAGTACTGGAGCTCTTCATTACCCCAGCCGTTCTTGCCGTCAGGCGTCGTGTCACCGATCTCAAAGCCCCAATTAGTTGGGTTAGGCTGAGATCCGGCCGCATCATCAAATTCATCTGCCCAAACAAGCTCCCAATTCGCTACACCTGGGTCAGGTGCACGATTGTCCTTCAAGACAAAAGAAACTTCGTTGCCGCTGCCGGTTCCTTTGAACCAGAAGTCGATCGTTTCAGTACCAGTCCAATCTTGTCCTAGCGGGAAGTCACGGGTAATAATGGCTTTTTCGCCCGTGCCGGGGTCTGCAACAAACTCCATGACGTTCTCATATTGGTCTTGACCGGTGTAGGCCGCAGCAGTGCCCGCTTCAATCTTGACTGTATCAATGGTGACCGCATCATTGCTTTCCCAGAGATACTCTTCGAAGACAAAATCATCTAGCATATTCTCGTCGAAGCTGTCATTGTCATCAATCAAAACAGAGCCTTGGAAGAGAGAGCCACGCTCAGCACCAACCGGGTTAGTCAGGCGAATTACAATCTGCTCGTCCCCTTCAAACTTGCTATCGTCGAATGTTTCAACGTCAAAGAAGAGTTCAGTTGGACCACCTTTGGTAAAGGTAAGCGTCCCGCTGGTTGGTGTGTACTCTTCACCCGGAGTTGCATAAGAACGCTCAGTAGCGTAGTCAATGCTAACTGTTTCTGGATCATCTGGTCCAAGGGCCCGATTGAGGCGAACTCCAACTTGACCGGTGGTCCCTTCCACAACAAAGGTGTTCTGAATGGTAAATTGGATCGACGCAGTTGGAAGCGTATCTTCACCATACAGCTTTACATTGTCAAAATAGTAGGTTTGTGCGCCACTTGTATCCAGAGCACCAAAGGCGTAGCCGTGTACTTCAAAGCGATCAAATCCATCGGCCGGAGCCCCATTGCCAACCTCTTTACGAACAAAGCTATTGAAAGGGAATTGCAGCTCTTGCCAGCCAGTAAAGTCATCAACAAAGGCAACGGTGTAACGTTCTGCATCGTCAGTTGTTGATCCCGGATTCCGGTTTTCGAGGATGTCAATAAACATCTGGCTGCCGGTCCCTTGACCATACATGTAGACAGAGATACCGCCACGGAGTGACCAATCTTGCGGAGCTGGCTCGCCATTTTCTTCAAAGCCTTCAATAAAGCCAGCGAATGCGGTGGAATCAATATCCATCTGCAGCACACTGTTCGGATCGCTTACCCCCGGAACGGATGCGGGTGGGGTAGATGTAGTTGAAAGTGAGACACTGCTTTCAGCACCATTAAAGGTACAGAATCCGATCACGGGCGTATTGGGTGGGCAAGCTGTGGCAGGCCCTGCACCGTTCTCGTAATCTTGGATGACATCTTGATCATCGCCACCGCCGTTGCTAGGATCGCCAGAAAGTGGGCCACCGTCGGTGAAGACGAAGTAGTCAAAGTCCGCTTCCACCGTGGTCCCTACATCTGCGTTTGGTACACCAGCAATTACAAGTACGATCTGGTCTAGTGCGCCAGTGAATACCCCATCACCCGTTCCAGTAATTCTATTGAAATCACTCAGCGGCGCGCTAACAAGCGTCCACGTATCGTTATAGTCCGCACTCGTAAAGGCCGTGTCCAAACGGAATGATTCTTCCGCTGACATTTCTCCGTCCCAACCGTTTCCGTCTAGGTCTTCACGAATGGTCACTTCAAGCGTATAGCCACCTGAGTTTCCATTGCTTTGGTTGTACACATAGAAGTTAATATACGGATCGGCTGGTACCGCTGGCTGCGCCATATCATCAAAATTCTTGAAGATACCGCCAAAGAAGCCGCCCGACAGGCCTCCCGCTCCCCAGCCTGTGCTGAGGTAGTGGCTACCTTCTTGCGGCCGATCATCGAGTGCCCCGATTCCGCCGCCTGCATTGTCCCCACCGAAGTAAACATAATCACTTACGTCTCCGTCATTGAAGTCGTCGATGACTGTAACCGTAGGTGCTGGTGGATCAGGCGGTGCGATTGGTGCGCCATCTGTAAAGACGAAGTAGTCAAAGTCCGCTTCTACCGTGGTCCCTACATCTGCGTTTGGTACACCAGCAATTACAAGTACGATCTGGTCTAGTGCGCCAGTGAATACCCCATCACCTGTTCCAGTAATTCTATTGAAATCACTCAGCGGCGCGCTCACAAGCGTCCACGTATCGTTGTAGTCTGCACTCGTAAAGGCCGTGTCCAAACGGAATGATTCTTCCGCTGACATTTCTCCGTCCCAACCGTTTCCGTCTAGGTCTTCACGAATGGTCACTTCAAGCGTATAACCGCCTGAGTTTCCATTGCTTTGGTTGTACACATAGAAGTTAATGTACGGATCGGCTGGCACCGCTGGCTGTGCCATATCATCAAAATTCTTAAAGATACCGCCAAAGAAGCCGCCCGATAGGCCTCCCGCTCCCCAGCCCGTGCTGAGGTAGTGGCTACCTTCTTGCGGCCGATCATCGGGTGCCCCGATTCCGCCGCCTGCATTGTCCCCGCCGAAGTAAACATAATCACTTACGTCTCCGTCATTGAAGTCGTCGATGACTGTGACAGTCTGCTGAGCGTTTAAATTGGCCGTTCCCGAACCAAGCGAAAAAAGAAGCACTCCCGTAAAAAAGAGAGCGATATTCCTTTTTCTAAAATTGAAGGATGACTTTTTTGATTTCATTAATTGTCCTCAAGTAACAAACATCAACTGCAGTTGATAACAATGAATCCCCTCAGATTCCAAATGTATAAATTACGCTTCAGATAACTGAGCGCTTTTAATGGATTTATGTAATTGATTGCTTTCCCCCTCCCCATGCGACACGGCTTTCACAAAAAAATTGCGACACACTTGTGAAAACGCTTTCACAAAGTAGAGTAGCCCAAATTTCCTATTTGTCAACTATTACAAATATCTGCGGCATTATTTGGGCAAAACTTATACAAATCCATAAAATTTGCTCTATGAAACCGTTTTCATAGAAATTGGACAATTGTCCATTTAATTCCTAAAATGGGAATCTACGCTTCCAGTCATCTCGAAAAACCAAGCCTCTCGATTTCCCAAATCCCTGCCTGCTGAATGACAATCGGAATAAACCAAAATGAAACGATTTTTAGCTTTGCTCACTTTTTTTGCCCTTCTATTTGGAATTGTCAGCTGCGGAAGTGGCTTCCTAGCTCCAGAACCTACTGCAACACCTCTACCCACCCCTACACCTGAGCCAACCCCAACACCAGTCGGATACATAGAAGGGTGGGAGCTGGTTTGGCAAGATGAATTCAACGGTGATGAAATCGATCTTGATAAATGGTCACACGAAGTGAATGGGCAAGGCGGGGGTAACCGAGAGCTTCAGTACTACACGGACTTTTCTGAAAATTCGTTTGTAGAGGACGGAAATTTAGTCATTGTGGCTCACGAGGAGAGGTATCTCGGCCGCGACTACACGTCAGCCCGCATGCGCACCTTGGGGAAAGGCGACTGGAAATACGGCCGCTTCGAAGCCCGCATCCGCTTGCCTGAAGGACAAGGGATATGGCCAGCTTTTTGGATGTTGCCAACCGCATGGCGCTACGGTGGTTGGCCAACCAGCGGCGAAATTGACATCATGGAAATGGTTGGCCATACACCCGGCACGGTTCACGGAACAATCCACTACGGCTCTCTAGGCAATCACATCTATACCGGTACTGAATTCAGTTTGCCTGACGGTGAGAAGTTCATTGAAGATTTCCACGTTTTTGCAGTTGAATGGGAAGAGGAAGAAATGCGCTGGTACGTTGATGGTGAGCTGTATCAAACCCAAAGCAAATGGGAAACGAAAAACCATCCCTTTCCAGCTCCGTTTGATCAAGAATTCCACATTATTTTGAATCTAGCAGTTGGCGGAAACTGGCCCGGCCCTCCCGGCCCTGCAACTGAATTTCCGCAGCGGATGGAAATTGATTACGTTCGGGTTTACCAAAAAAACTGATTCCAATTTAATGCATGTCTCTTCAAAATGAAACGGCCGAATGGGATGGCAAGTCGGCCGATCAAATTCGAGCCATCTTTGCTAAATATCAACAGTCACAAAGCTACGCTGATGAGCTTATCACTATGCTTGACTTTGAGTTTGCCCAGAGAGGAGCCTCATGGCAACTCAAAGCACTTTTAGAGTCGGGCAAACGCCTCTCGCCAGACCAAATTGAAAATTTAGCAGCAGTTTTCAATCAGTTGGATCACTGGGAAAGCAGGCTGCATATTTTGCAGAGCATCCCGTATCTTCCAATCCCGTCGGCCGTCGAACTAGAATTTGAAGCATTCATTCGCCAAAGCTTAGCCCACAAGAACAAATTCGTTCGAGCTTGGGCTTACACCGGATTTTATGAGTTGGCCGTTCAGTATCCAGAATATCAGTCAGAGGCCATGCTGTTGCTGAATAAAGCGATGGAGCAAGAAAGTGGTTCGATTAAGGTGCGGGTGCGCAAAGCGTTACAAAAAGGATTCTAGTGGATTGTCAGTAATGACGTAATGGAACCTTCAGCAGGACAAACCACTGCAGGCTAGGTGTTTCCATCCACCCATCTTTGACCTAGGATTAGTGCGTGCGCTCATCTTTTAATGAGTCCACTGAAAAAAGACCTGACAGGTTTCTATGACCGTTGTTTCCTGCGCTGAGAGGCAGATTTTTTAACCTGTCAGGTCTCGAAAACACCTTTTTTCAGTGTACTCTTTTAATGGCACATAAAAATCAGTTCATTTTGAGGAACAAGCTGGTGTATTGGGATCAGGTCACCAAAGTTGGTTAATAACCATAGCCAAACAAAGCGTTTGCGGGCTGGCAAATTCCACTCACACAGGTAAGATTCTAAAAAGACAATTTTTGGAGGATTTCATGGGCAGACCCGTAACCCTTTTTACCGGCCAGTGGGCCGATTTACCTCTTGAAGAGCTGGCCAAAAAAGTCAGCAACTGGGGCTTCGACGGCCTCGAATTAGCCTGCTGGGGAGACCACTTTGAAATTGACCGAGCCATGTCTGAGGATGGCTACATTCAAAGCAGGCATGACATTCTAGAAAAATATGGACTCAAATGTTTTGCCATTAGCACCCACCTTGTTGGTCAGTGCGTGTGCGACCCGATCGATGTGCGCCATAAGTCGATTTTGCCAGACTACATTTGGCAAGACGGTGACCCAGAAGGGGTGCGCCAACGTGCGGCTGATGATGTCATGAATGCCGCTCGTGCAGCCAAGATGATGGGCGTTGATGTCGTTAATGGGTTCACTGGTAGTTCAGTGTGGCATATGCTTTATTTTTTTCCTCCCACCAGCCAAGAAGATATTAACAAAGGATACGTTGATTTTGCTAACCGTTGGGGGCCAATTTTCGACGTTTTCCAAGAAAATGGGATCAAGTTTGGCCTAGAAGTGCACCCTACTGAAATTGCGTACGACATCATCACCATGCAGCGAGCTCTAGAAGCGGTTGATCATCATCCAGCCTTTGGCATCAACTATGACCCAAGCCACCTGATCCACCAGTTTGTTGACCCGGTTGAATTTATCAACGCGTTCCCTGATCGTATTTTCCATGCACATGTGAAAGACTCTAAAGTACAGCTCAACGGCCGGAATTCGATTATTTCATCGCACCTTGATTTTGGCGATCATCGTCGGGGATGGGACTTTGTGTCACCCGGCCGGGGAGATGTTAATTGGGACAGTGTTTTCCGAGCCTTAACCCGCATCGGCTATACCGGCCCACTTTCTGTTGAATGGGAAGATAGTGGTATGAGCCGAGATTGGGGTGCACCTGAAGCCCTAGAAATGATCCGCAAAAATGACTTTACCCCGTCTGATGTAGCATTTGATGCGGCGTTCGCTAGCGAATAGAGATTAGATATTAGAGGATAGATATTAGTAAAGAGTCTTGTCACTGGCATCTAATATCTACCCTCTAACACCTGAATATGAAACTTAAATTTGGACAAATCGGAGGCGGCCGGGACTCATTTATCGGGGCGGTTCACCGGCGAGCCGCCGCCATGCACGGCCGCATCGAACTCATTGCAGGGGCCTTCTCAAGCACGCCAGAAAAAGCAAAAGCATCCGGCCGTGACCTCATGATTGTAGATGATCGCAACTACGGGTCTTGGGAAGAGATGCTCGAGCGAGAAGATGCCCGCCCAGAAGATGAGCGCATCGATTTTGTCAACATTGTGACCCCAAATCATATGCACTTCCGGCCAGCGCTTGACTTCATAAAGGCAGGCTTTAACGTGATTATGGATAAGCCGATGGTCCACTCGAGCCGTCAGGCACACGAGTTGATAGAAGCGGTGGAAGAAAGTGGTGTCGTGTTCGCACTGACTCACAACTATACCGGATACCCAATGGTAAAAGAGGGGCGCGATTGGATCAAAAACGGAAAGATCGGAACCATCAATCGGGTCGTGGTCGAGTATCCACAGGGGTGGCTCTTGACACGGATGGAAGATGATAACAAGCAGGCGGCGTGGCGCACCGACCCCGCACGCTCTGGCATTGCTGGGGCTATGGGTGACATCGGCTCACACTGCGAAAATCTAGTCAGCTACATGACCGGCCTAGAAGTTGAAGCGATCAATGCGGACTTAACCACCTTTGCTCCCGGCCGTCAGCTAGATGATGATGCCAGTGTTTTGCTCCGCTTTACGAACGGCGCACGGGGCATTTTATGGTGTTCGCAAATTGCAGCGGCCGAAGAAAATGACATCAACATTCGGGTGTATGGCTCAAAAGGCAGCTTAGAGTGGCACCAAGAAGAGCCAAACACCATCTTGTTCAAAGACCCAGCCGGTCCTGTCCAAATTCACAAACGAGGGAACGGATATTTAAGTGGGGCCGCTCAGCGCGCAGCCCAGCTTCCACCGGGGCATCCTGAAGCATTTTATGAAGCGTTCGCCAACGTATTCATGAACTTTGCGGACACCATCATCGCCAAAAAAGAAGGGCGTAAGCCAACTGAGCTTGAGCTTGATTTCCCAACTGTTTATGACGGTGCGCGCGGAGTCAAATTTATTGAGATGGTTGTGGAAAGCAGCCAAAGCGATGTGAAGTGGCTTAAGTTTTAGATATTAGAGGTTAGAGGTTAGATGTTAGTGGATTGATACCAACATCTAGCATCTAACCTCTAACACCTCATCATGACTCCATTCAGACTAGACAACAAAGTCGCCATCGTAACCGGTGGTGCAAAAGGCATTGGCGAAGCGATTTGTCGGGTATTTGCCCAGCAAGGGGCGATTGTCCATCTAATTGATATCGATGCAGAAAACGGCCAGAAAGTTGCCAGTGAAATAGAAGGCAAATTTCACGAATGTGACTTGACTCAACATGAAAGCGTTGGTGAATTGTTCCAGAAAATCTATGAAACGATTGGCTCAATCGATATCTTGATTAACAATGCAGGCATTGCCCACATAGGAACGGCCGAAACCACCTCTCCAAATGACATGGATCGTTTGTATGCGGTCAATGTAAAAAGCGTATACACCTGTTTGCACCATGCCATTCCGTACATGAAAAAGTCTGGTGGCGGTGCTATCGTTAATTTGGCATCGGTTGCGTCGGTTTTGGGGATTGCCGAGCGGTTTGCTTACTCGACTACCAAAGGTGCGGTTTATACGATGACGTTTTCTGTAGCCAAAGACTTTATTGGAGACAACATTCGCTGCAACATGGTTGGTCCCGGTCGGGTGCATACCCCGTTTGTAGATGGATATTTGGCCAACAATTACCCCGGCCGTGAGGCTGAAATGTTTGAAGCCTTATCCAAAACGCAGCCGATCGGCCGCATGGGTAAACCGGCTGAAATTGCTCACCTCATCAACTATCTGTGTTCAGATGAGGCCAGCTTTGTTACCGGCAGCTTCTACCCGATTGATGGTGGGTTTATGACGTTGAATAGCTGATTAGCATGTCAGCTTAATCAGCATTTCAGCTAGTCAGCTTGAATTGCTGAAAAAAGAACGCAGCGAGTGTGCTGATAAGCTGAAAGCGAAGCGTGCTGATTAACTGAATAGCTGATCAAGCTAAAAAACTATGAAACAGTTCGAAAATAAAGTCGCTATTGTAACTGGGGCTGCTATCGGGATCGGCTTTGAGATCGCGCACCAGCTCATCAAACAGGGTGCGGCCGTCATACTCAACGACATTGATCAAGAGGCAGCCGATGTGGCGATTAAAAAGTTGAGCTCTCTTGGCGGGAAGTGCACCGCAATGGTTGGTGATTCAAGCGATTTAGAGCTGATCGATAAGATGGTTAGTACGGCCGTTGGGAATTACGGCCGACTTGACTATGCGGTTGCCAATGCGGGTATCACCACCTTTGGATCATTTCTAGACTACCCGCTTGAGCAGTTTCAAAAATTAGTGCAGGTCAATTTGCAGGGAACTTTCTTTTTGGCTCAAAAAGCGGCTCAGCAAATGATCAAGCAGGGAGATGGCGGCCGGATGGTGTTAATGTCATCGGTTACCGGATTTCAATATCACCCTGATTTGGCCGCTTACGGGATGTCAAAAGCAGCCATCAAAATGTTGGCTAAAAGCTTGGGTGTAGAGCTAGCCAAACACGGCATCACGGTAAATGCCATCGCACCCGGGGCCACCCTGACAGAGCGCACCCTTGAGGATGCGGACTATAACCAAACATGGTCAACGCTCAACCCCACCGGCCGACCCGCAACTGTCATGGACATCGCTCACGCCACCCTCTTTTTATTGGCTCCAAAGTCGGGGCAAATTACCGGGCAAACACTTGTGGTTGATGGCGGCTGGACGGCCGTTAGCCCACCGCCTACTGAAGAATAGGTTGGTGGTCGGTGGTCGGAAAATTGTATGAGCCAAAATACTTACCTAGCAACCAACACCTTGAGAGTAACGAGAAAGGGGGTGGCATTCCTTTACCGGCTCAATAAATACCCACTTACCGTTTTGCAGGATAGTTAATATGGCACAATCATTCTCAAAAAAGCAGCCGGAACAGCTTGCGCACAGCGTCACCCTGCGTGATGCTTTTTGGGTTTTTGTACAGGTGGCGGCCTACAGCTTTGGTGGCCCGGCCGGGCAAATTGCGGTTATGCACAAGCTGCTCGTTGAAGAAAAGAGGTGGGTCAGTGATAATCGCTTCTTGCATGCCCTAAACTATACGATGTTGTTGCCCGGCCCAGAGGCACAGCAGTTGGCCACTTATCTAGGATGGCTATTGCACGGGGTTCGAGGCGGGTTAATTGCTGGCGGGCTCTTCATTTTGCCGGGGTTTGTTTCGATTTTGCTGCTCAGTATTTTGTACGCAGAGTTTCAAGACGTCACTTTCGTACAGGCGCTGTTTTACGGCCTCAAACCGGCCGTGCTCGCCATCGTAGTGGAAGCGGTAATTCGAATCGGCCGACGGGCACTTAAAAACGAAGTCATGATCGGTATTTCAGCGCTGGCCTTCATCGGTATCTTCTTTTTTCAGATTCCGTTTCCGTTTATCGTGCTGGGTGCTGGACTAATTGGTTTTATTGGCGGCCGGGTCTACCTTGAAAAGTTTGACATCATCAAACAGCGCGACATTGGTGAAGAAGATGAAGATGACTATATTATTACAGATGCAGTGGCATCAGCCGTTAAACCATCCGGCCGGACCGCGCTCAAAATTATTGTCATTAGTCTATTTGTTTGGTTTACCCCACTGGTTGGGTTAATGCTCTGGCTAGGGAGTGAACACGTTTTTGTGGTCGAAGGCGTGTTCTTCAGCCAAGTGGCCGTCTTTACGTTTGGTGGGGCATATGCGGTTCTAGCCTACATCGCCCAACAAGCAGTAGAGGTATTTGGATGGCTCCAGCCGGGGGAAATGCTGGATGGTTTAGGTATGGCGGAAACAACCCCGGGGCCGCTGGTGCAGGTAGTACAGTTTGTGGGGTTCATGGGCGCATACCGCAATCCGGGCGAATTCAGCCCACTCACGGCCGGGATCATTGGATCAATTGTGACGACATGGGTAACCTTTGTCCCCTGCTTTTTGTGGATTTTTCTGGGGGCACCTTTCATTGAATATTGGCGCGGGAACAAGGCTCTAACTACAGCTCTCTCTGCGATTACGGCCGCAGTTGTAGGTGTCATTCTCAACTTGGCCGTTTGGTTTGCCCTACAAACTTTGTTTGCAACTGTCAACGAGATCAATTACGGTCCCTTACGCGTGCTTGTACCCGATTTTTCTACGCTGGATTGGGCCGCTTTTTTGATTGCGGTTGGTGCTTTTGTTGCGATATTCCGATTCCAGTTCAATATGCTCATTACGCTAGGGCTAAGTGCGAGCGCGGGAATCTTGTATTTCTTACTGGTAGTTTAGAGGTGGCCTATCGGGCTTTATTAAACACGCTTTAAGGTACACCTGCTCTGGTCCGGTCTCCGGCCGTCACGATTCCCAATCTCCACCTACTGGGCGAGGTCGGATCCTTTAAAGGAATAGATCACCAATCAACAATTGAAAGAATAACATCATTTAATTGGCTTCTACTCTGACACGTGGGGCTGGCTGATAAAAATCGCTAATGCTCAGGCTCGAGTAACACCACGTTCCTCCCTAAACCTATCTTGCACACTGATCAAAACACATAAAAAGCCGGTTCCTGCTTGAAACCGGCCGATGTTTGAAAATGATGAATTGTGCGGACGCGGTCACAGACCGGCCGGAGCCAAGCTAGAAGACCTGCCCAGAGCTAGGGGGCTACTAGGAGCTTTTTATATCTTCCATGATACCAGTCAAATTGTTTAACTCTTGACGTGAATTAGAAATTATTTGTTTTACCTCGGGGTTTTGGACCCATTTAACGTGATCCATGTTGTTTCTCTCTATTTGTGAAATAAAACCTAAACTCAATTTTGGCGTGACATTTTTACCTTCATAAAATTCCACTGATATTTGTTGTAACAAAGCGTTGTTTAGTAGATTTAGTTTTTCAATATGTTGCTTCAATTTCATTAAGTTAACTTCATGGGAGGAACCAACATCTGCTTTTAGTAATGTAGCCTCAACAAATCGAAGAGCATTTAATCGCAATTCTTCCATTTCATCACTTATTTCCGGCAAGCCTACAATAAATCTGCCTAAATATGCTTCAGCTACTGGAGGCCAGCCTTCCATTATCTTGTGTAAGTCTTCTTGCAACATGTTGTATGTTCCTTCATACACGATATTCGCAAATTTATTATATGTCTAATAACTTGTCAACGAAATGTTGTTCTTGGTATTTTTCAATCAAATTATTCAAGAAGGTGAATATATGATCCATAAAGAATTGCACCACCACCAATTCCCGCTGCGCCAAGTATTAAACAAGTTTGCACTACGTTAGAGTTGCCATTTTCGAATGGATTTGGAAGATCGGGTAACAAATCAGGCAGATCATTTAATAACCCATCAGAACTTTCTTCGGTAGCAGTTGCGGGTATATGACTTAAATTAGGAACAAATCCTGAATGCCTTAGCGCATTTCTTTGATTTGTAGACAGCTCTTTTTCTAGCGCAGGAATTAATACAGGATCTAACCCCTTTTCCCATTCGAACCAGTAAACAATCAAACCATCAGAAACATAGTCAGCAACTAGCCTTAGATTTGTGCCTAACACTAGCTTATCATATTTTCCCTTCCAATCTGATCGTGTTCCTAACTTAAAGCCAGTTCGAGACCAATCATAAGAAAGACCCATATTTCCAGTAATGTCTTTGCTAGTTTGAGAGCTATTAAGATAACTTCGATACAAATTTAATTGCTGAACATATTCT
>JBCCSO010000031.1:0-19019 GCA_039199965.1 Chloroflexota bacterium
ACCTACACGGGTGGTTATGAGCGGAACTCCGGCCGCTTGCGCCTCGAGTACCGCTTTGGGGCCTCCTTCCTCCCTAGAGGCTACCAAGT
This sequence comes from Chloroflexota bacterium, assembly GCA_039199965.1. GTDB lineage: Bacteria > Chloroflexota > Anaerolineae > Promineifilales > Promineifilaceae > WTJY01. The sequence goes on from JBCCSO010000031.1 coordinate 90, forward strand.
AGCAGTCGAGCGCCTGATAGTATTGGGGAATATGACTGAAGTTTGGAAGGATATTATGAATGAATGGGACATCTGCCTTTGATAAACCTTTTTTGACAAACCCCCGGGCCGGGCCTGTAAGCAACACAAATAGATTTGGAATATTTTTTTTTGCCTGAACCATCGCCTCCACAAAGTAGTCAGGCCCTTTGACATATTTTGGCATCATGCCTTCACCCCAGCCAACGCCATCTTTTTGAAAAGAGCCAACAACAAAAGCTTTCTCCGGAATTCCTAGCTGCTGGCGTATTTTGCTCTTTTTTGCTGTGGGTGCAGGTTTGAACTGGTCTAAATCAATACCAAGCGGGATGCGCGTAATTTTATTCTCTGGCAACCCCCATCCAAGCATTCTATTTTTCATGATGGTCGATGTTGTCACAAACCGCTCAACGGTCTCTTTTCGTGAGACCAAGTTATGGACATTTTGGATGAGTTCTTCAGACTGTTTATTTTCTTCATGAGGATCATTCTCACTGAATCCATGAAAAACAGTCACAATGAGTTTGTTTTTGCGGGGCCAAGTTTGGTTTTTTGCAGCAACAAAGGCCCCCAGCGCATTGAAATGTATAATCTCCTGACGCAAAAACCATGGAGACGTGGTTAATTCTACCGGCCTTTTATGTACCTGAAGCGCATTCACAATGTGGCGGCCGACCCAGTCTGCTGCCCAATTGCTGCCGGGTACAAAGTAGAAAACCCGAGGGCTCAGCGGCCGACCAGAAACTGTATTTAGACGCTGTGAGACTATTCGTGGCGTAAGCTTTACAATATCTTTTGCTTTGTTGATCTGTCTGCTCAGTCGATTGGGCCGCATTGCTTTTCCTTGAAAGTAAACTGAGTGTTGAATTTAGCCAAACCCTATCTTTTTCAGCCTAGCTCCTAGATAGCCTTCCAACTTGTATTGAAATATCAATCTTTTAATGCGCAGCTTTTGTATGCTGCTGGCTGATTTATCCCTAGGGTTTGTTAAAACTTTCTCGAAGAAATCTAGATACTGGCTGCCTATTTCATCGATAGAGGAAACGTTGATCTTAGATTGATAATCAGCATAATTCTTTTCAATCTTCTTTATCAAATCTGGAATTTCTGATGGATTGGTAAATAGCTCGCCACCTTTCTGTACCGATTCTGGATTACTACTTCCGTTAAAAGCAACAGTTGGCAGTCCGCAACTCAGCCCCTCTAAAAGCGCGTTTGAGCAGGCCTCAATGCGTGATGGAAATATGTAGATGTCACGCTGTCTTAATTCTTTTGCCAAAGCCTCGCTTTTTAACGGTGGCACATGTTTTATATTTTCAAACCTGATAGGCGAGTTGCCGATAAATGTGAAGTCGTATTTTGAAAAATCAAGGTTTTGATCAAGCCACCGATGTGTTTCAAAACCCTTTGTGGGGCCGCCTGACCAGCTTGAGGCAACCAATTTAGTTTTTGGAGTAGAAATTTCTTTTTCTACGCTCTTGAAAAAAATCTCTGGATCAGGTGTGTTTATTATCACAACGCTTTGCTTAGGCTCTTGAAGACCAAATGTGTAATTCTTGTTCTTTGACCAATCAGATTGAAAAACAGTCCCAGACACAAGTGATTGATTGAGCGTAAAAATGAGATCATCAACGGTTCTCCTGCTATTGCGAGGGATTGAGACTGGGCCGTCGATGCGGTGGACAAGGGGCAAGTTTGGGAACCTGCTATTTACATTAAGAATATGTTCAACATGCTGGTGGCTGTTGATGAGCGCAATGTCGGCATCGGCCGGATTATCTACCCACAATTCTTTTTGAATGAGCCACTTTTTTAAAAGCTTTAAAAACTGATTCCCGCCACCGTGCGGAGAATTTGTAAGTGGATACAGGATAGTGACGCGCATTAAACTTTAGGGGCTAGTCTAGGTAAAAACCAGTGCGCAGCACAGCTGTACCGTGAATATTGTCACCTGTTTTGGCCGGAATTGATTCAGCCCATACTACGCTTGATAAGCGCGTTTTGAACAACTGGTGAACATTCTCAACCGATCCATAGTCAAATAAGTCAGTCTTTGTAGGTTCAAAATCGTACGGGACTTCGATAGCAATAAGTGCTCCCGGCTTAGCAATCCTCATCACCTCGTTGGCAACAACTTGTGGATCATATGCATGTTCAAGTGAGTGAGCACTGTAAACAACGTTGAATGAACTGTTATCAAACATCATTTTGTGCATGTCCATCACAATCACTCGATCACTTTCTGAAAAAATATCGATTCCCACTGTGCTACGAGCACCTTTTTGATCGAAATATTTTATTTCATTGAGGTTTCGGCAACCTATACACAAAACATCTGATTGAGGTAAATCGACAGTTTCTGCAATACGATCAATATTGATTGCTAAATGAGGTCGGATCGGGGTGTGTTTTTTGACAAGGGTACGCTCTAGCTGGTTGTCAAGATATTTTTGATACGCTTTATCATCCTTCCACGCTTGCTCTTGCATTTTGGGGGCGTGGATTACTTGTAGGTTTTTGACCTCTTTCGAACGCTGATTTTGTTTGAATTTTTGGACAAATTTTTTGATCATATATCTTGTATTTGGCTACTCTGCCGTTTCCATAAATCTGCATAAAGCTTATCTTGCTTTATCAGGTCTGAATGACTTCCACTCTCAACTATTTCACCATTTTCCAAAACGACAATTTTGTCAGCTGTTGCAATTGTTGAAAGCCGGTGTGCAATTATTATAACTGTGCGATTTTCCTGCATAGAGTCTAACGCAAGCTGGATAAGTTCCTCAGATTTTGAATCCAAAGCACTAGTGGCCTCATCTAAAATTAGAATTTCAGGATCGCGTAAAATAGCTCGAGCAATAGCAATCCGCTGGACCTGCCCACCAGATAGACGAAAGCCGCGATTACCGACAACTGTGTCGTAGCCATCGGCCGCGTTCAAGATGAATTCGTGTGCGTTGGCTGCCTTTGCGGCTGCCATCACCTCATCTGATGTGGCATCTAGACGACCTAACCTGATATTTTCGAGAATGCTTGAGTTAAAAATAAATGTGTCCTGATCAACCACTCCAACCCTGCCCCGCCACTCTCCAATTTTAAACTGACTCAGCGGGGTTCCATCAACCAAAATTTGACCATTAGTTGGATCATAAAGGCGCACAATTAAGTTAATAACGCTCGACTTGCCTGCGCCCGAAGGACCAACAAATGCGGTTGTTTGCCCTTTCTCAACCGAGAAACTGAGCTGCTTCAGTGCTGGTAGATCAGAGTCTGAATAGTTTAAAGAGACATCTTCGAAAGTAATTGCTTGGTTCAGGCCCTCGTAACTTAATGTACCGTCCTTTAAATATTTTTTGTTGATCCTGTTGAGCATGTCTGCTAACCGTGTGGCAAATGGCAGCTCTCGCCTGATGTGGTTGAGCAAATTATTGACTGCCGAGGCTCGTGGGAGCAGCCGGTATAGAACCACCACAAATGTTGTTAACGAGGCTAAGATGGCTGCACCTTGAATCGTATACAGCCGATATCCAACCAGAAGAAAAATGGCGACTCCAATGGCTGAACTGGCCTCTATGATAGGCGTTGTTGAGCCAGACCAAATCATCTGAGCTCGTTTTTTTTGCACCGTTTGATCAATGATCGGCTTCATCATGTCAACCGCGTACTTCTTGCGATCAAATAGATGCACAATTCGCAACCCCCTGATGAATTCAACGATGTTACCACTGAAACCAACGGCTGCTTCTAGGTACTGATCTGATGCCTTCAGGATGCGTCTCCTAATCAGTCGCAATCCAATTGAAATGAGGACTAGCATGAGAACCGCGACAATTGATAGCTGCCACGATAACCATACCAAAAAGCCGGTATAGCTCAGAGCGATTATGCCTTGAGTTAGCAATCCACTGAAATGAGAGATGAGCTGACCTACATTGTTGATGTGATCGGCATAAATCGATAGCTCGCCTACTTTTTGCTTGCTGATATCTGCATAGTCAATGTCTGTGATCTGATTGAGAAGTTTTCGACGTAAGTCTCCTTCAATCCATCCGCGCACGTAAGCAAATGTGACCCGGCTACCAAATTGAGCACTGCTGCGCAGGATTTGAAGCGCGACGGCCGTAAAAACGAAGATTAGAAATGCGACTTCTGTGCCAAATTGATTGACGATTTGATTTTGAAATTGGATGAGGAAGCCTGTAGAGTCTATCGAGGCTGAATCAGTTAACCCACCTGTCACTAAGTCAATGGCGAGGTAGAAGACTCCCAAAGTACTGATCTCGAAAAGTGCAGTGAATACATTAAGCAGGATGGCGATACCCAGAAATACTCGATTTTGCCAAAGTAGACCGCGCAAGAAGCTCCATACGTACTGGTCCCCACCAGACAGCGCACGAATGCGCTGCCGGACTGATTGTGGCAGATATTGGGCCGCGCTCCGCTTGCGAGATGCTTTGATATTTTGCCTGACTTTTTCTCTTAGCATGCGAATTGTGAGATTAGCTCATGCTCCAATACTTGAAAGAGCCTTTGCACTCATTTTTTGAAGGGCTGTTAGACTTGTAATGTTGTCACAGAATCTAAAATTCGTTTGGCTGAACTCTGATTTCCTGATGAATTGCTTAACTGATACTCTTGATCGATGTAGGTTTGAATGTACTTGGTTTGTTCAAGATGATCGATAGGAATTTGTGCTAATTTTAAGCTAGCAAGTTGGGTGAATGCATCTGGCAATGATAACCAGCTATTGACGCCCGGCCAGTTGTACGCGGTATTTGGCTGATTTAAACGCCAGAGCTGATGGAATAGAGGTGGCCACTCTTGGTTTGGAAAGACGGGACTCGGCCGATCAATGCATATGCCCGGAACCCCCAAGTAGGCGAGTTCAAGCGCGGCCGTGCTGTAGAAATGAATGCAAACTGATGCAATTGACATTAATTGAAGAATCGTGGCCGGATAATCTTCGTCATCATAGATAAACTGGTCTGAAATTTTTTGCAAAGACGGCCGAACCGGGTCCTTTAATCGCCCTTTTGCAACCAACCAGCCGTTGTTGGCATCACAAAACGCGCGAATTGAGTGATTTAAACGATCATCATGCCACCCTCTTGTGATCCAAGGAATGTACTGACGATAATTTTGTGACTCAGTAAGACCGCCGTGCACCAGTATGGCTGATCTCAAAACTGGGCTGGTGGCGCTAAAGAACTTTGACCACGCACCCCGCTTGTTTTTTAAGGTGATAGGAAGCAGCAGCACTACATTTTTGTTTTTTGGTATCCCAAATTTTTTCCTTAGCTCGAGTTTTTTGACCTGACTGGCTCCATCAATAAAGGGGAATCCTGTAAAAATCATCTTCTCTTGCAGTTTTTCCCGAGCTCGTGATTCTCCGGAACGCGTATAGTAATCTGCCGCCCAATCGAGCCAGAAAGGGCTAAGCACGCAGATGAGATCAGATGCCAGCAGCTCGTCCAGCGTAGCGCCAACAAATGTGTCAATGCCTACTTGAATCGTAATGTACCTGAAGTTGGTCGCGGTTGTTCCTAGCGTTTTGTACTTTTTTCGGGTGGCAAAAGCTGCCAAAATGTCTGTTCTTGATGCTTCACCTCCCATTTGTTCTGATGAATTAAACCAAACAATCTTGGGTTGACCGTGGTCAAAATGAGGCACTTTTTCAGGTGTTAAGTAAGTGTATGCTTTGCTCCCTCCATTTGATCGGCCGTCAAGTGCCCAGCATTCAACTGGAAAATTTTGCTTAAGCGCTTCGTCGATGATAGAGCCGAAATGCTTGAGATAAGGGGATCTCTCAATGATGAACACTAGTTTTTTCATGGAATGTTGAAACAGTTAATCTTGAATGTAGCCAAATTTCTCTAATAGGTTGACCGCTTTCTCATTTGCCATCAACTCTGAAATAACCTCAGCGTGCTCAGGAGCCTGCCATTTCTGAACATGTTCGGCCGATATTGGCCGAACACTTGCTCCTGCCCCCCATGCGATATTGTGCTTAACGGTGGTGTGCTTTTGAAAGTCAAGCATTTTTGCGTCAAAAGGTTCACGAATAAACCTACAAATTTTTTCTAATGTCATGGGCGGATCGGTGACTAGATCTTCATACCGAACAATATGTGTTTGATCTTTAAATTTTAAACCTTCTTCTACATCCTTTATCCAGCGGTCCACAGGAACCCAGTATTTTTGTATGTGATTCGGGTGATGAGACGTGACAACAGATCGGCCGTCTCTAACAACGTGAATGATCTTGACTTGACCGTCAAAAAAAGTGTTGATCTGGTCGAATGCTAATACATTTTTTGGCGTTTTTTCGCACCAGCGGCGTGCCGTTTCTTTGCCAGCTTGGTGCTGTATTTGATTTCTAATTTTCCCTGAGCGTAGCGGCCGTGGATAAAATGCATATGTTTCGGTTTGAAGTGCCAAAATTGATGGGTGTGCACCTAAAATTGACAGCAATAGTGAGGTTCCCGAACGGCCACATCCACCAATAACGATAGGCTGGGCTGAAAACATGCTCTTCAACCTGTCTCTTTCTTCAGCCTGTTCCCAAAGCTTTGCACTGTTCCCGGCCGCAAAATGCATTCTCCGCAAGAGGTTATTGAAAGACTCTTCAGTTGAATTTGACCGTTGAAGAACACTGTAGAGCTTGGGGATGCTATGATGGGTCCAAAACTTTTCTGGAATGTCACCAATGGCTGTTTTTCCCAACACATGCCCATTGTGATCAAAATGAAAAAATAAATCAAAAGCAATGTTACCGTCACTAAACACAAGTTGGAAAATTGTTTCTGGGTAGTCTGAGAAATACTGAAACGGCGAATAGACTGCTCCCGTTGTTAATTCAGCTTTTAGGATTTTTTCAGGTCTGAAGCCAAATAATTTAAACAAATTAGTTACTCGTCCTTGTAACGCTGAATCAACTTATCCTTGAACTCCTGCATCGCATCAAGGTTCTTTGTTTTGTTGTTGTTGTGCATGCGGTAACGATAAAGGGGAATGCGCAGATGGTGAATGTTATAGTAATCAGCCAAACGCGCTCTAAGTTCTTCTTCTTCCCTGTGTCTAAAGTCTTTGTTGTACAGGCCCAGTTTTGAAATGACATCGGTTCTATACATAATGCCACAAGAGACTGGATCTGTCTGGGCGTATTTACGCTCAATCTTATTTCCGAAGTCATCTACAAGAAAATAGTCGCATGATACACAAAAGGCATCATGGTTTTCCTCAAGATAGCGGGTGAGGAAAAACAGTAGGTCGGGGTTAATATAATCATCAGCATCAACCCGTACAAAGTAGCGGCCGAGGCTAGCTTTAATCCCAATATTGGATGACTCTGCAACACCCAAGTTTTTTTGGTTGACGATGTAGCGGAAATTGTCAAAGTAGGTGTTAAATTTTTCTAAGACCCCCAGCGTATTGTCACTGCTTGCATCATCCACCACGATAACTTCATACTGATTTTTTTGAAAATTCTGCGATAGACAACTGCGTAAGCATCGCTCTATGTAATCGCCATAGTTGTAAGATGTAATAATGATTGAAGCTTTCATGATGTGATTACCCGCTAGCTTTCTGCAAATCCGCGTACCCAAGAAATGTCATCAGCTAGTTGACGTAGCTGTTTGAGTTCGTCAAAGTCCATACCTCCGGCATGACCCTTTTCCGTTGATCGTTGTCTGCCTTTGTTTAATGTGAAGTGTTTTTCAAGAATGGTGGCTCCTCTTGAAATTGCGTACAGGCATGCACCAACACTTAAGGTGTGGTCGCTGTATCCATCAAAGAATGAGTCTGAGAAATTTGGCATTGCAACATCTTCAAGAAAAGTTGGGTACTGCGCAACACAGTACAGGTATGAAAGATGGTCACCTTGATAAGGAATGCCCTTGCTTTCCCAGTCCCACATCCCCAAAGATATAATAGTTGGCTTGCCTATTCCAATGATTTTCTCGCACAATTCTCGATCTTCTACGCTTCTTGATGCGATTTTGTAGTGGGTGAAGCCTAATTCTTCGCACCAATCAACCCGATCTAAATTAAAAACAGATCCAAAAAAGTCAATACCAAGCATCTCTGCATATGCTTTGAGTTCTGCAAGCTCATCTTTGGTCAGTTCAACATAGCTGCGAATTTGATTGCCGTGTAGTTTTTGAGTGTCGTAAATTTGAACTTTGACTGCGTCTGCTCCCGCCATGTGTGACTGTAGAATCATCGCTTTGGCATCGCGCATTTCTCCGCTGTGCTGCGGATGAATTTCTGAAATAATGTACGGCCGTTTCCAATTGGTGTGTCTATGCATGATTAATCAAAAGAATAAGTCTGAGTTAAATTATCCGGCCGGTTATTGTGATCACACGGCTGGTGGTTGGCTTCAAGATAGGCAACATCCTCAATTTCGTGGACATCAACATAGTTGGTGACATAAACGCCGCTGCGTGTGCTGATCGATCTTTGGAAAACGTAATCGTACTTCATCACTCGAAAAGCTGCGTTTTGAATAAGCTGAGGATTGACAGTAAACAACTCGTTCCGATCGTGCTGCACAATTTTTTCCAGAGCAGCATCTAAATCGTAGGCACATATTTGTGGCGAGTTCGCTTGAAGAGAGATAACTAAGTCGGGTTTTTCTAAAATAGTTTCCATCGCTTGGACGATAACATCTTGTTTAAATGTGTAGTGGTCGGCCAATTTGGTAGGTCGGTGAATTACCTGAGCACCATACTCTCGTGCAACATTTTTGATTTCAGTATCTTCTGTCGACACAAAAATTCCGTCAATGTATTGTGAATGTTGGCACGCCCTAATTGCCCAATAGAGCATCGGTTTTCCCCATATTGGGTAAATGTTTTTTCGCTTTAGCCTTCGTGAACCTCCCCGTGCTGGGATGATAGCGAAGACCTTCTTTTGTTCAATCATTTTTCAAGTTTACCAGAGGGAATTGATCAAGTAACAATCAGATTTTGAGCGTTTTTTTTTCTGAGGCAAAAAGATTCATGGTACTTTCCGCATATCATTTGCAAAATTTGGCAAAATTGCTGGGTCAGGATGTTGGTACCATGACTTTTACGAGTTATATCAGTATGATTAACTTGAAAATATGAAAGATTTGGTCTTCATGTTTGTTTTGATTGTGAGCCTAAAAGTGCGCCACAATCGGACTAAAACCACAGTCAAAATACAACAAATCTAGAAAGCTGTTATCCTCTCAACCTAAAACTTCTGGGACGTTCAAACACCAATGAGTTGTCAAAATGAAAAAAGTTATCCTTAATTTGGGGCACCGTGTCTTAGCCATTTTGCCTCCAAAATGGCTAATCACGACTTTGTTTCGCCTTGATCGGATTTTGTATTACCTACAACAGCAGGCGGCTATACGCTATGGTGACGGTCTTCATCCAAAGCACCGCTTGATCAACTATCATCAGTTTTTTATAAATCGGGTATCAGCCGATGATACCGTGCTGGACATCGGCTGTGGCGTAGGGGCGTTAGCCCATTCAATGGCGCAAACTGGCGCTCTCGTGACCGGGATTGACTACAATAAAAAGAGCTTGGATCAAGCCAAATCACAATTTAAACACGACAATATTCAATTTTTGTATGGCGATGTGCTCGAAACTGAATTTGAAAAACCATTTGATGTTGTCGTGATGTCAAACGTCTTGGAGCATATCCCGCCAGACCGGCCGACGTTTTTGCTTCGAGTAACACAATCGGTCAAGCCAAAACGCTGGTTGATTCGTGTCCCCCTATTTGAACGTGATTGGCGGGTGCCGCTGAAAAAAGAGCTAGGATTGGATTATCGACTTGATCCTACTCATTACATCGAATACACCCAAGAGATTTTTGCTGAAGAGATGGATATGGCCGAACTAGAAATTTCTCACCTTGAGATTCGGTGGGGTGAGATTTGGGCAGAGCTGCAGGTGAAAGTATGAGGGTTCCTGTCAAACTTGTGTTCTTCATGTCACGTGCTACTTCTTTGGCTCGGTGGCACGAGCGGGGGATGTGGCCGCGAGAGACTGCTATTTACCGTCACCTTTCACAGCAGCTAATTGGCCTATCGATCTTGACTCCGGGTGATAAGCGGGATCAACATTTTAATCCTTCTGAAAACATAACAATTCTGAATAACCCCCGACGTACTTCTGCAAATATCTACAGCCTTACCGCGTTATGGAGGCATCGTCATGCACTGCGCCGAGCGGACCTGTATAAAACCAATCAAATGGATGGGGCGTGGACTGCTGTACTAGCAGGGTTGGTATATCGTAAGCCCGTCATTGTGCGGGCAGGGTATTTGTGGGCCAAATATGAACTGGATCTGAACGGCGATTCGGTCCGGTACCGGATATACAGGGCTCTATCGGCTTTTTCGTTTCGGTACGCTACCCATATCTTTTTAACCACAGCCCAAATGAAAACAGAAGTCGTTAAAAGCTATGGAATACCGGCCAAAAAAATAACAATCATGCCGAACTACGTCGATACAACTATGTTCCGCTCTTTACCCGGGGTGGCAACTGTACCGGGCCGCATTGTCTTTGTCGGTCGTTTAAACGATGTCAAAAATCTCGATTTGCTTATCGAGGGAATGGCTCAGGCGAGGAGCGATTTACACGGTGTTTTTGCTGGCTCTGGAGAGCTCAAACCAGAGCTGAAAGCCTTGGCTCAAAGGCGCGGTATAGATGTAGAGTTTTTAGGTAATCAACCGAATGATAAACTGCCGGAGATTGTCAACAGTGCATCAGTTTTCGCTTTGGTATCCAAATTTGAAGGGCATCCTAAGGTTTTGATAGAAGCAATGGCCTGTAAGGTTCCTGTTTTAGGTAGTCGAGTACCGGGAATCAAGGAAATTATCAATGATGGTGAAAACGGCAGATTGTGCGAGCCTGATCCGGCAGATATTGCCAAAATTTTGGATGAAATGATGGCTGATTCAAGCCAGCGTGAAATGCTGGCCCAAAATGGCTATCTCTATTCAACCGATGCATTTGGGCTGAACCATCTGGTACAATCTGAAATAGAGCGATACGTGCAGCTAACCAATAAGCTGTAAGCTAATTTGATGCCGGTGACCAAACTACCTCACCAAGATTTTATCTTCTTCTCCTCCACAGATTGGCACGGATTGTGGGGAAGTAGGCAGCAGATTGCGATTAGGCTGGCCAAGCGGGGCCACCGTATTTTGTTTGTGGAAAGGCCGATTGGGTTAGAGCACTGGCTAAAATACCCTGCCTTTCGCCAGCGGACACGTCGGCGTCGACGCGAAGGTCTGGTTGAGGTTGAATCAAATCTTTGGATTTTTAAGATGCCGGTTCTGCTGCCGGGAAAATATCAGTCGATTTTTATCAATCGAAGGTTTCAACAATTAACGGTTCAGGTTGTTCGGCCGCTGGTTCAGCAGCTAAATTTTCAAAACCCGATCCTATGGCTTTACAACCCAGAAAACCGTGCTCTGATCGGGGAGTTTGATGAAAAACTAGCGGTTTACCACTGCATTGATGAATGGACTGCCAACACATCTGGCCGTAAAAGGCGGATTATTGAAACACTGGAAAGAGAGTTGGTTATCCATTCTGACATTGTTTTTGCCAACTCTCCACCGACGTTTGAAACAAAGAGGTCCCTTAATTCACGCTGCTATCGGTTGCCCAGCGGTGTCGATTTTCAACACTTTTCTAAACCCGGATCACCTATCATAAACAGTGACATTCCACGCCCACGCATTGGCTATAGCGGTACCATCAACGAACGGCTTGACTACTCACTCTTAAACCAAATTGCAGTAGAAAACCCCAATTGGTCGTTCATTCTGGCTGGCAACCCGTACCCTTGGACGCTTGAAACGCCGCCGCTAAGAGCGCTGCTTGCTTTGCCCAATGTTTATTATGTTGGTCAATACACATATGACCAGATGCCACGTTTTCTAAACGATCTAGATGTATGTCTTGTCCCTTATGTTCAAGATGATCGCGGGCATTACCGCAGCCCACTAAAACTGTATGAGTATTTGGCGGCCGGAAAAGCGGTGGTGTCAGTTCCCAATCCAGAAAGCCAAGAGTTTTCTAACACAATTTGGTTAGGACAATCGGCCGCAGGATTCTCAAACGGGATCAAAGAAGCACTGAATTTAGAGTCCTCCGATCAAGTTCAAGCCCGCCAGACAGTTGCAGAAAAACACGATTGGGATCAAAGAGTTGATACGATTCTGGCAACCATCTGTTCGGTAATTTAGCTACAAAAAACACTGCTGATGACCAACGACAAAAAACCGATCAAGCTAATGTTTACCATCACAGACTTAGTTTATGGTGGGGGACAAACAGTCATTGCTAAACTGCTACCACACATTGATAGAGAGAAATTTTCACCCGTTCTGGTGGCGCTCACAGCGGGCAATACTGATCTAGCCAATCTGCTGCGTCGCCAAAATATTTCTGTGTATGATCTGAAGATGAATAAACGCTGGGTATTTCCAGCTTTGTGGCGATACTATTGGCTTGTCAAAAAAGAGCAGCCTCTCCTAATTCACTCATCTCTGTTTCATGCCAACATCACCTCACGCTTGATTGGTCGCCTTGCTGGTGTTCCACGACTTGTTTCATGGCGGCAAAATGTAGAATTGGGCAGCAATTTGCGTGAGCAGATTAACCGTTTGACTACAGAGGCAGATGATAAAGTGGTTGCTGTGTGCATTCCCGCTCGAGAAGCTGAAATTAAAAGAGGAAATGTTCAGCCCCAGAAAGTGGTTGTTATTCCAAACTGCGTTGACGTTGAGTTGATCAAGCAGCAAATAGAAGGTGTTGACGGGGCGGAACTGCGCAGCAGCCTAGAAATTGCGCCAGACGAAAAGGTGTTGCTTTCCATCGGCCGTTTGCACCCGCAAAAGGGGTTACATCATTTGCTCGACGCATTTGCCCTCATCATTGAAAAAGAGAACGTCCCGTCTGATTTGAGGCTTGTTCTTGTAGGTGAAGGCCCGCTAGAAAATGAGTTAAAAGAGCAGGCGCAAAGATTGGGGATTGCTGACCATGTCACGTTTACCGGCGGCCGAACGGACATACCAGCTTTGCTAAACATTGCTGACATATTCATCTTATCATCTCTTTGGGAAGGACTGCCATTAGTTATCCTTGAAGCGATGGCGGCTGAACTCCCTGTCATTGCTACTGATGTGGGCGGTACTCCAGAGGCGATTATCAACGGTCAGACCGGATTGTTGATTCCGGCTGGAGATACTGTGCAACTGGCTGAGAGGGTTTTGCAGCTTCTTAGTGATGACCCGCTTTGCAAAACCCTTGCAGCCAACGCCCTGCGTAAAGTTTCACTAGAATTTTCTGCTGAGACCGTTGCTAAGCAGCTACAAGACCTTTACCTCACTCTCATCTCGCCGACAGATCAATCTAATCTTTAAACCACCCTGTCTAACCTGTTTTATGCTTAAAGTTCTTCATCCCATTACCCGTTTGATTATTGGTGGTGCCCAAGAAAACACGATGTTGACGGCTGATTACCATAACCATCTACCCGAATATGCTAATCAATACAAAGTAGATGTGGTCAGTGGGCCTCAAACTGGTCCTGAAGGATCATTGATCGACGAGGTGCGCAACCGGGGAATTGAACTGACCATCATGCCAGAACTGGTGCGAGAGGTTGATCTGATCAAAGATATCAAAGCGATTTTTGCCTTGCGCAGCCTGATGATGGAGCGGGAATATGATCTGGTCCACACTCACAGCTCAAAAGCGGGTGTGCTTGGGCGGATAGCGGCCAAATGGGCCGGGGTCCCCCACATTGTCCATACGGTTCACGGCTGGAGCTATCATGAGCATTTGCCTCCGCGGCGAAAACAGTTTTATGTTGCTTTAGAGAAAATCGGGTATCGCTACGGGGACGCAATGATTGTGGTGTCACCCAAAGATATAGACAAAGGGCTGGCAGAGGGAATTGGCCGACGAGAGGATTACACGGTCATCCGCAGCGGCATTGAGCTGGACCGCTTTGGCAATCCACAGGTGGCCGCGGCCGAAACCCGTTCACAGATGGGTATCCCGGCCGATGCGCTTGTGATTGGCAGTGTTACTCGATTAAGCGAACAGAAAGACCCGCTGGGTCTGATCTATGGTTTAGCCCAAGTTCATCAGCGGCGGCCGAGTGTGTATTCAGTCATTGTGGGGGATGGTCCTCTACGGCCGGAGGTTGAAGCGAAAATTGCAGATTACGGTTTGGCAGATCGCGTCATTTTGACCGGTCTGCGGCGTGACGTGCCAGAGCTGATGGCCGCATTTGATGTTTTTGTGCTGGCTAGCCTGTGGGAAGGTTTGCCCCGCGTGTTGCCACAGGCGATGGCCACGGGGCTGCCCATCGTTGCTACCCGAGCAGATGGATCAGCCGAAGCTATAGAAGATGGTGTCAACGGCTTCCTAATTGATGCTAAGCGGCCGGACTTGGTTGCAGATCGCCTGATTCAACTAATCGATTCATCCGAAATGCGCCAAGCATTTGGCGCGGCCGGAAAGGCGCGTGTACCTATGTTTGGGGCAAAAAAAATGGTGGCAGACATTGATCAGCTCTATAAATCCTTAATTGAACGGAAAAAATGAGTGAGTATTCTCTAGGTAATTAGTCTTTTGAGGACCACAGGACTAAGCCTTTTAATTCATTTTCGGTAAAATACTACCTCTGGAAAATCACAGAAAATTTCCAATACAAAGCTGATCGCCGTGAGCGGTTCAAAAAATAAAACTATCCGGGCGAAATCATAAAATCGCTTCATAGCCAACCCTTAGCATCTGCACCGGATATTTATTTACTTGGGTTGGTTTTAAAATAAAGTCCATTTATGAATTCAAAACTACAAGCGTGGTGTGACAGCCTTCTGGAACTTTGCTGGCTAGCCGCTTTAGTCATTTCCCCTCTATTTTTCAACGTTCATTCAGACCGCGTTTTTGAGCCAGACAAAATCACACTTGTGCGCTCTATTGCTGTGGTAATGATAGCCGTTTGGGCCATTCGGTTTGTAGATCAGCGCGGCTGGGAAAATCTGGATCAGTTCCGCTGGCGCGGTGGTGAATCTGTGTGGCGCAAGCCGTTTGTGCTGCCTATGCTGGCGATAGCGGGGATCTACATCATTTCAACAATTTTCTCGGTGACCCCGGCCGTAAGCTGGGCCGGTTCATACCAGCGTTTGCAGGGAACATATACTACTTTGTCCTACATCGTCATATTTCTGATCATGATCGCGACCATCCGCAATGACAATCAGGTTCAGCGTATTGTGACAACCGCCATCATTATCAGCATTCCTGTTGCCTTATACGGCATGCTTCAGCGCCTTAACCTAGACCCGCTACCGTGGGGGGGGGATACCTCTCGCCGTATTGCGGGCCATATGGGGAATGCGATTTTCTTGGCCGCTTGGTTGATCATGGTTACGCCGCTGACGCTTGGCCGCATCATTTCATCTTTTACCAGCATCTTGAGCGATGAGGACCTAAATATTGCAGATATTATTCGCTCGTCAATTTATATTTTTGTTATTTCAATTCAAGCGATGGCGATTTACTGGACGTTTAGCCGTGGACCGCTGTTGGGGCTGCTCGCTGGAATTTTTGTTTTTGTTACCATATTTTTGGTGACACTCAGAAATATCGATCAAGATGAGTCCGGCTTTACCGGCCGAGATATTTTCTTTGCATCGTTAGGTTTCATTTTGGGGGTGTTTTCGCTGATTTTAGCCGGATATTTGCGGCCGACGATTGGCGATTTCGGAGCCCTTGGCCTATCACTGGGATCAATTGGGCTGTACGCCATTGCAATTTTTGTCATGGTTGCCACCCGCACAGGCTGGCGCTGGCTGTGGCTTAGCTGGCTACTTTTGGCATTTTACGCGGCAATCTGGCTAGGTATTTTCAACACCTATGATCTGGCATCAGATAACTTGAGCAGTGCTCCAGTGGTAGGTCAGGTCATTGGAAACTACGAAGCATGGCGTGAAATTCCAGGAGTAGGGCGTTACGGCACCCTGCTCAATACAGACAGCCGGACTGGTAAGGTGCGCATTTATATTTGGCGCGGTGCTTTGGAGTTGATCCTCCCCCATGAACCGCTTGAATTTCCAGATGGAACGCAGGATAGCCTCAACTTTATGAGGCCATTAATAGGCTATGGACCAGAAGCGATGTACGTGGCATACAACCGTTTTTATCCGCCTTTGCTGGGAACGGTAGAGGCCCGAAATGCTTCGCCTGACCGTTCCCATAACGAAACATGGGATGCTTTTGTGATTACCGGCTTGCTGGGCTTTTTGGCTTGGCAGTGGCTGTATGTCTCTATTTTTAACAAAACATTTTCGTGGTTGGGCGTTGTCCAGTCAAAGCGAGACAGTTATTTGCTGGTTGGTCTTTGGATTGTGATAGGGCTGATTGTGGGCGGTGTCTTCTCAGCTGCAAGAGGGGTGGAATTTTTTGGAGTGGCATTCCCGGCCGGTTCAATTTTAGGGTTAATTATTTACCTAGTGATCTACTCTCTTGGGCGAACAGCGCGAGATAGCATTGAGATTGTCCGCGATCCATTTGACCGGAATACCTTAACCATGGTGGCTGTAATTGGTTCAATCATCGCTTTCTACGTGGAAATCCACTTTGGAATTGCGATTGTTTCAACCCGCACCTACTTTTTTGCCTACACGGCTATCCTATTTGCCCTTGGATATGCGCTGCCTGCTTCATCATCGGCCGTAGTTTTGGCGGCGGATGTGCCAACTGATGCCGATGCGACTGAATTGGTTGAGACTAAACCGAGCAAGAAAAAAGGTAAAAAACGCAAAGGTCGCAGTTCACGTTCATCCAGCCGATCTGGCTCCTCCATTCGCGGCGGGCAAGTTGGTGAATGGGTTCGCCCCGCCTTTATTTGGATGTTTGTGCTCACAATGATGTATGGAGCATTATCGTTCAACTACACAGTATTCACCCCACCGCCCGATCTGCAAATTCGTTCTCTGGCTGACCTGCCAAGCGCGTGGGACATTTTTCAGCAGTCGATGTTTATCAATCCGCGCGAAAGCTTCTCTGAGTCCCCGTTTATTTTCTTAGTTATGATGATGAGCTGGTTGCTCGGTTCTCTAATTGCGCTGAGCGAGATGAGTAAGAATGGACTGTACAAGCTGGCTGGACACTTAACATACGACAAAACAAGGGCGAGTTTGGCCGGATACGTACTGCTTGGTCTCAGTGTTCTGCTCGTTGGACTGTTCTTGTACGGTTACTTTATCAACGTCCAGAATCTGTCAGATCTGGCCCGTATTGGTTACATCACCCTTTCACCGCTAGGGGCCTTAATTGCCGGCTTTGCGGGCATTCGCCTAATCAACCAAACGGATGAGTCGCCAGCGATTGCGGCTTCAACGGGAGTAGCTGCTATGGCAATTTCACTGCCGATTATGCTGGCTGGAGGCACCGTGAGTGTTTGGCTTGGCTTGATCACTTTTGGCATGGGTGGGCTTTTGCTGGCTCTGTTTTGGAGCAAACCGATTGGATCGCTTGTCTATCCCGCTTTAATTGTTGCGGTTGGCTCCCTGCTGTCCGGCCTTATGTATCAATTTGTGCATGCAACCCGTATCCGCCGCAGTTTTATCCGGCCGGATGGTGTGGCAAACGAGGCACTTGAAACTGTCTTGCGCGTGGCAGAGGCTGACCAGTTTTCAACGATTCTTGGACTCTTTTATGTCTTTACCTTTACCGCCCTTGTTGGGTTTGCGGTGTTGGTCAACTGGGATCGCTTTAGAAGTCGCTTAGGACTAGGTTTTCCGCCTGCATTTTTGGCCCTTGTGATTCTGCTCCCGCTTAGCCTGTATATGGTCAACGTGAGCAATTTACGCATCATTCAGGCGGATATTATCTACAAGCGAGGCAAGCCGTGGGACAACGAAGCGACCCGTTCGCGCGAAAACCCAGAACTGGCTTCGCGGCTGTGGGACAACTCGATTGCTATTTACGAACGTGCGCTTGAGCTGGCTCCTCGTGAAGACTTCTACTATCTGTGGTTGGGACGCGCGTACCTTGAAAAATCGTCTTACTTAGATGGGGAGGCTCGTGATCAGATTTTGAGCACAGCCGAAAATTCTCTTTTCATCGCCCAAGATATTAATCCTTTAAATACCGATCATACAGCGAACTTAGCCCGCCTAAACTCACGCTGGGCCTCACTTGAGGCGGCTGACAGCATTGCGCGAAGCGAACGGGTTGGGAATGCTACCAGCTACTACGAATCAGCAATTGCGCTTAGCCCGCAGAATTCCGGCATTTATAACGAGTTTGCTCGTATGACTTTTGCCTTCACACAAGAGTGTGAAACGACATTGGATATTTATAGAAAATCAACTGATGCTGACCCGCTCTACTCAGATACTCAGTTCCAACTGTCTGAAGCCTTGGCGCAGTGCGCACTGCGTGAAGATGAAGGTGATCGTCAACCATATTTAGACCAAATGCTTGAGGCGGTTGCGGCCGGTGTCGAAGTCGAGACCAGTCCCGGTGTGGCGACCCGCGAGTGGTACGAGGTTGGTCAACGCTTGCAGCAGCTAGGTGGCTATGATGAGGCGGTTCAGGCGTATGACAACGCGCTGGGTGATCCGACGGATGAGTTTCCAGAGTGGCAAATTCAGTTTGTGGCAGCTCGTGCTCATCTTGAAGCGGGTGATCTAGATGATGCCCTTTCGCGGGCTGAATCGGCGCTTGAGGTAGCTCCGGCCGATGTCGCCCCGCAAATCCAAACCTTTATTGATGAGCTATAGTCAGCTCTTTACTGTTGGCCGTTGGCTTTTTGCAGGGACCATTAGCAGGCGACCACGACTACTAACCCTATGGCACTCATTCTGATTACATTTACCGTTGC
>JBCCSO010000032.1:0-18769 GCA_039199965.1 Chloroflexota bacterium
AAACCCAACTGCCGCATGGAGAAAGCCAGAGCGTCTGGGGTTTTGAACATCTTAGTTGAGTCAGGCAGATACGTATACGCTTCACTGCTGCCCGCAATTAACCGTCCCATGGTTGGCAAAATGTAGTTGAGATGGATGAGGATAAAGGGCTTGAGCAGATTGTCTTTGGGCGGGCTGGTTTCTAAGACAACCACCCGGCCGCCTGGTTTTGTGACCCTCATTTGTTCTTTGAAAGCCCCTTCTACATCAATCACGTTGCGCATCAAGAAGCCAGACGTCACCGCGTCAAAATAGTTGTCTGGAAACGGTAATCTAAGCGTATCTGATCCCACCCACTGAATTGGTTTACGCTCCGGGTAGTCGGCTTTGCCGGCCGCCATCATCTCGATGGTGAAATCACCACCTACCGATTGGATCGTTGGGTCATTTCCCAGCGCTTCGGCCGCAATGTCGCCTGTGCCCGTAGCTATGTCAAGCAACCGCCCCCCTTTCGGAATTCGGGCCAGTTCAACAACTGTACGACGCCATTTCATGTCTTGCCCAAATGTCATAAGCCGGTTCATGGTGTCATAGTTGCCAGCAATCCCTGCAAACATATTTTGGACGTAATTTGCCCGTTCAGTGCCTTCTAGATGTGCCATAATTAAGTGGATGGTTGTTGGTGGTTAGTTGTTAGTATGATGCTCTAACCAGCTAATCAGCATACAGATCAACTATTTACTTGAGAAATAAAAAAAGCCTCCAACAATTATCTTGTTCAAGGCTTTGAATCGTCATTGAATTTACCGCAATCTTATAGATTGGTGGGTAATAATCTCTTTACTATCCGTCTAGCAAGTTGCCGAGCATACCACCAATATTGGTTTCGCCCTGATTGCTGCTGCGGCTAACACCTGCGCCAGAAGCTTGAATCACACGGTCTGCCAAACGTGAGAATGGGAGCGATTGGAGCCACACGCGGCCGGTCCCTTGTAATGTGGCCAAAAACAGCCCTTCACCACCAAAGAACATCGATTTCAGATTACCAGCCCGCTCAATGTCGTAGCTAATTTCATCTTCGAACGCCACCAAACAGCCGGTATCAACCAAGATTTTTTCATTATTTAATTGGCGCTCAATGATGGTTCCACCCGCTTGAATAAAGACATTACCGTCACCGGTTAACTTTTGCAGAATAAACCCTTCACCGCCAAAGAAGCCTGTACCTAACCGCTTGGTAAAAGCGATGCTTACCCGTGTCCCTTTTGCAGCACACAGAAACGCGTCTTTCTGACAGAGTAAATCACCACCAACCGTATCTAAATCGATGGGAATAATTTTGCCGGGAAATGGAGCTGCAAATGAAACTTGTTTCTTGCCCTGACCTGTGTTGGTGAAATGCGTCAAGAAAATCGATTCGCCAGTTAAGGCACGCTTACCGACACTCATGAGTTTGCCCATCAGACCAGAATCAGCCTCTGAACCGTCGCCCATTTTTGATTCAAAAGAGATACCTTGGTCCATATACATCATGGTGCCCGCTTCGGCAATAACACTTTCGCCGGGGTCAAGCTCAACCTCAACAAACTGCATGTCGTCCCCGTATAATTTGTAGTCAATTTCGTGGCTTTTCATTTGGAACAGTCCTCCATTCTAAGACTTAAAAGTAAATAAATTGATATGTGCAGGTTCGCTTTTTTAGGTCACATTGTTTTTTACGTGTAATTGGCAGTCCCGTTGCATAGCATACAACAATCAATAAATAGATCAAGATCGTTTCTTTATCACACGGCTGCTTATTATATGACCAGAGCTGGGCTTATTTTCCCATGCTCAACTTCTTTCAAATCAGCTCATTTTTGGTGAGTTTGGTTTGGATTATGCCTGAGTTGATGTTACAAATACGTTACGCCAGCGTCGTTGGCGACCATATTCCAGAGAGGAATCTAGAGAGCATAAGCTTGAGTTTTGCATCAATCCGGCCTTGACCCGTCCTATCGTTTCACAAATAAAACGAAAGCTAGCCCCTAAAGACTTCCCAAACTCGGTTTCAAACAAGGAATGATATGTTGAAAAAAATTTTTGCCCCTCTCGTTTTCATTGCTATTGCAGGAATTTTCGTGTTCTTGCCACAAAGTGCTGATAGCCAAACAGACCCTCTAAACGGTCTAGAGAAGGAGTTTCAATCAAAAATTGTTGGTGGAACGGCTGCATCTCCGGCCGAATATCCATGGCAAGTTGCACTTGTTAGCGCAAGCCAATCAAACGTGTTTTTTGGGCAATTCTGTGGTGGCAGCCTCATCGCACGCGACTGGGTTCTAACGGCCGCTCACTGCCTTACTGGCAGTAGCGGAGATGCAAGCCCATCTGAGATTGATGTCGTGATGGGTATCAATAACTTGTCTGATGGTCCAACCTCGGGCACTCAGGGGGTACGTAGAGATGTGGCTCAAATTATCCTACACCCAAACTATGGCACGACCAATACAGAAGACAGCGACATCGCGCTATTGCGCCTAGCTGAGCCGGTAGATTTAAGCTGTACCATCAACACGATTGACTATGCAGATAATAATGATGCGGCACTGTTTGCGGCCGGCCGTACGGCGACCATTACCGGTTGGGGCACGATTCAATGGAACACTAGCCTATACCCAGATGAACTGCGTGAGGTCTCAGTCCCCATTGTTTCAAATAGCACCTGCCAGCAAGGGTATGGCTCATTTGTAACGGGCAATATGATCTGTGCCGGTCTGGCCAGCGGTGGCAAAGACTCTTGTCAAGGTGACAGCGGTGGTCCACTGGTTGTTGCTGATGGCAATCGGTTTGTGCAAGCAGGCGTTGTAAGCTGGGGCTTCCGCTGTGCAGAGCCAAATTTCTATGGGGTATACACACGTGTTTCTAACTATACTCAGTGGATTAACGATTGGCTGGCAACATCGCGTGAAACACCGGGAATCAGCACAGATTTAAATGATTTTTTCGCAACGTCCAACGCCTATCTACCCTACGTTTCACGCGGATTGGCTCCGGGTGAAAACTGTAGCTAACGTTTTATCAAAGATAGTTTAATTGAGGGGTCTACAAGTAAAAAATGTAGACAAAGTGCAAACAAGAACATGATGATGGGTGCGCTTTGGTCAGTTTTTAACTGTGACGGAGTAAGTTAGCAAAGCGAGAAGCCACCGAAGGCCCCTCAAAACAAATTTATCCATACTTAGCATGACTTTGCTGAAAAAAGACCCGACAAGTTTCCATGACCGTTGTTTCCTGCGCTGAGAGGCAGATTTTTAAACCTTTCAGGTCTCGAAAACACCTTTTTTCAGTGGACTTTTAGCGTACAAGCGCAAAAAGAAACGAGAAGTCATATAAAAAACACAAAGCAGGAATCGGCTAGTCAAATGTTTGCTAATTCCTGCTTTGTGTTTTACTCACGGGTGCCACGTAAATTCAGGAACCGCGACATTATTCTGGTAGGGCCCTTCCCGCAAAAGTTCAAAATACGTCTTTCCATTCTCTTCTTGCAGCAGGCTCTTATACGAAAACAGCGCATGTCCGGCCGTGCCAATCTCGCGAGCCAGATTAATTCGATTTTCGATTTCAGAAAAGGAACAGTAACCGGTTCCGATACCTGGCACCACATACCGCTCACCTTTCGTCGCCTGAAAGTCACGCACCAGTGTTTCCCACCGCCCCAATGACCAGAAGCTATCATCTGGACAGTTAAAGGTGCCGGGATAAATCATTGGGGAAATACTGTCGATGTACCCTTGCTGCGCCCACTCTTTTGAGTCTTGATAGTAATTGTGGTAGCCCTGCCCAGCACCCCATCCCCAATAATCTACATAAAGGGGCCACACGGCCGCCGACAGCCAAATATCTTTTTTGGCCGCAACCACCAAATCGTAAAACTTATTAACCGTTCCATTTACCTGCCGCCGCTGCCAATCAGCCCGTTCAAACTGGCTTGATTCTAGCGCGTAGGCCTGCTCACTCACCGGATCATAAGATGCCCCTGTCGCACCATATCGAATATGATCCAAGTGGATGCCATCGATGTCATAACGATTGATTAAGTCTTGGGTAACCGCCAGTACATGCTCATCAAAATAACCGGAAGCGGGCGATACGCGCCGGTATTCAATATTTTCGCAATCAGCTCCGTAAACTGTACCAAACTGGCTCTGCTGCAAAACATCTTTGACCCCACCAATGTGAACATCGTCTAATTTATGGTACAGGTGCTGAGGATTTGTATTCGCTTTTGGCGTATCACAACCGAACCAAACCGGATAGATGTTTAAGTAGGCATGAACTTGGATATTTTGAGCATGGGCTTTCTCAATCAGTCGGGCTAGCGGGTCCCAGCCAGGGTTATCACCCAATTCATTGCCGGTAAGCCGCTGGGACCACGGCTCAAGCCCTGGTGTGTAAAATGCATCGGCCGTACCGCGCACCTGAAAGTAAATCAAGTTAATTCCCGCCAGAGCAGCATTGTCTACAATTTC
Source organism: Chloroflexota bacterium (assembly GCA_039199965.1). Lineage (GTDB taxonomy): Bacteria > Chloroflexota > Anaerolineae > Promineifilales > Promineifilaceae > WTJY01. Next base: position 4,488 of record JBCCSO010000032.1, read on the forward strand.
ATCAATCTTTTCCGGTTGCGCCCCACTAAATGAGGAAGTCCAGTCAAAGCGCGAAACCCACATCCCCCTCACTTCTGGTTCTAGCCCGGGCAGTGGCGTAGGTGTGGGCGTATTCGTTGGCGTGGCTGTTGGTGTAGCAGTCGCTGTGGGTGTAAATGTAGGCGTTGGTGTGGGGTGATTTTGAATAGCGGGAAGATAGGCAACCGATTCGTCCTCATTCTCTTGCTGAGCAGTGCCTGACTCTCCACGATCGACAAAAGCAAAGCAGACAAACATCCCTATCACAAAAACGAACCAAAATAGTGGGCTAAAGATCGCCCAGCGTTTATTAAACTCTAACTTCATAAGGAAAACTTTTGGTGTGGACTAAGTAGTTTCCTCGCTAATTTTTTAAGAAAGCAAACTACTTTAGGGGCGTCCCTTGTGGGCGCCCACGAGGGACACCCCTACCATTCGCATCTTAGATATTTGGCGAGAAGACCAATAAGTACATAAAAGTAAAAGATGATCGATGCGCTCAAGCGGCCACTCCGCTTACGAACGGAACTACATTCCGTTAAGCTTGTCAGGTTGAGCCAGTTTGTAATTGCACTGGTGGTCATACGACGGAACGCCAACCACAGCAACCTTCAAAAGTAATTTGCTTGTACTTTGCCAACGGACGTGCGGGGTAGACCTTTCTTAGTGACCGTTGATGAAACCAGTATAGCCACATCCACAAGCAATAACTGTAAAAAGTACCCGAAAGTACTTCAAAAGTAGGAGAAGATTAGACCATTCTAAATCCGCTGTTATACTCTCGATTCGCACCTACATTGAAACCACCTTTGCAAACTGATTATTCGCTACTGTTGACAATTAAAGATGCTTGACACAAACACCACCGTTATTCATGCCCTTGACGCGGAAGATCCGCTAAACCGCTATCGTGACTTATTTCATCATGGAGATAGTGATTTGATTTATCTGGATGGGAATTCGTTAGGCCGCTTGCCTAGGGTCACAATCAATCATATGCGGCAAGTAGTGCGCCATGAATGGGGAGAAGACTTAATCCGGGGATGGAACAAGGGATGGTTTGAGATTCAAGAAAAAATCGGCAACAAAATAGCTAAATTAATTGGAGCAGATGAAGGGGAAGTGGTTATTGCGGACTCAACAACCGTTAACCTGTATCGGCTGGCCCTAGCGGCCGTTCAGCACCAGCGTGAGCAGCACCGTACCCGAATCGTGACGGACGACCTTAACTTCCCCTCTGACGTCTATGTCTTTCAGGCAATTGTTGACCAAATTAAGGGAAGCCGTCTAGAAATCATCCCGTCCAAAGATACGATTCACGGGCCGACCACAGACCTAATCAAAGCAATTGACGATCATACCGCCCTGCTTTCGCTCTCACATACCGTTTTCAAAAGTGGGTACACCTATGACATGGCTGAAATCACAGCCAAGGCTCATGATGCAGGGGCCCTAGTGCTGTGGGATTTAAGCCACTCCGTAGGAGCTTTGCCGATTGAGCTGCGCAAAGCTCGCGTCGATTTGGCGGTAGGTTGCTGTTACAAATACTTAAACGGTGGACCGGGAGCACCGGCATTCCTATACGTGCGCAAAGAACTGCAGGACAAACTAGGCAATCCGCTTTCTGGCTGGTTTAGCCAAAACAATATGTTTGATATGGAGCTTGATTATGAACCATTAAAAAATATTCGGCGTTTTTTGAGCGGAACACCACCAATCTTGTCGGTAACCGCCATCGAGCCCAGCGTGGATATGTTCCTTGAGGTTGGCATGGATGCAGTTCGCAAAAAGTCTGTGGGCTTAACCGATTTGCTAATCCACTTGTACGACCAGCACCTGGAACCCTTAGGTTTCCGGCTAAACTCCCCGCGTAATGAGAAGTATCGCGGATCGCATATTTCCTTAGGCCATGATGAAGGATGGCGCATTAACCAAGCTTTAATCAAAGAGATGAACGTGCTTCCCGATTTCCGACCACCAGACAACATTCGCTTAGGATTCACCCCGCTCTACACCAGCTATGTCGATGTACACACGGCCGTCATGCGGCTGCGCCAGATTATGCTCGACAAACTGTATGAGAAATATTCGGAAGAAAAACCAGCCGTTACGTAAACCCACATGTCCCAAGAGCTAATCCTCTACATTTCGGCCGCATCTGATCTCATGGCCGAACGCCACCTCATCAGCCGTGCTATTGCTGAAATCCCGGCCGACCTGCGCTGGCACATTGTGCAATCTCCGCTCAAAGAAGGAGAAGTTGACCACTTCGCCATTCAGCAGGCGTTCAGCCACTTTTTAATATTGGGCGGAGACATCCGGGCACCTGTAGGCTACGAATTTGCCATCGGCAAGCAGCTTGGCAGGTTACCAACTTGTCTGCTGAAAACTGGTCTCAACCGCACAGCAGCCGCAGTCGATTTTCAAAAATTTGTCCGATTAGAAAGGCAGTGGCAAACATTTGCAGATCCGGCTGCACTGCGCCAAACGGTGTTAGAGCAAGTCGGGCAAAAACTGTTAAAAAGCACCATGCAAATTGGGTTAACTGCAACTGAATATGACCAGATTTCAGAATGGCTCGATAAATTAGATGAAAATGGGGATGAAGCTCAGGACAGCAGGCGGGATGAATTGGGGGCAAGCAGTGTTATTTTGTCAGAAAGTAGGCTTGATCCCCAAGGCGGCCGGCTATTGAATGACAGTTAGCTTAAATCGTAACAGGTTGCAATCTAATAAATGTGAGGAGCAACATCACCCAATAAGACCAGTTGCATTGCAGCGAAGGCCGAATGACATTAAAAGAAAAATAAGCTAACGATAGAGCCTAGTAGCTTTGCGCTCCAGATTACTCTTTCATGGATATGGTCATTCTGAAAAAGATTGAGTTTTTCTGGTTTTCGCCATACTGTGAAAATGAACCATACCGAGTAAAAGGCCCAAAAACAGCAGAATCCCCGGGATAAATAGATTAGACTCGTTCATACGTTCATGACTGCATATCCAAGCGCCAGAAAGCCTTGATAGTTATAAGTTATAGTTGAAATAGGCACAAGCCTCAACTAAACGATCCTAGCTCATCACCATGATCCGCTCGGCTTCTTGGAGCTCTTCAGGAGTGTTGATATTTTTGAACGATTTTCCAGTGGGGGAGAAACGAGCGATTTCATCCGGGCCAACTTTAATCACGTTTAGCCCATCATAAAAACTGGTCATTTTGGCTTTCCCGGCCGCCAGTGCTTGGTCTACGGCCTGCAAACAATTTTCCCGGCGGTAAACGGCGTGCATGGTCTGCATCCGGCCGTCCCATTCCGGCACCACCACATCCGCTTTCGTTTCAAACGCCTTTTCTATTTGGTATTCCAGTAGCCCTCGATTAATAAATGGCATATCACACGCAACGACGAGAGCGAACGGCCCCATCGCCCTAGATAGTGCAGTGCGTAGTCCCGGTAGGGCACCTGCACCCGGTTCAGGATCAGACGCCATGCGCAGTCCAAACTGGACATATTCGTGAATATTATTCGTCGTGATGAGAATATCATCTGCAAGATCAATGACTTGATCAATGACCCAATCGATCATCGGCCGACCCGCGAGCTCAATCAGCCCTTTGTCGCGCCCCATTCGGCTAGACTGCCCCCCGGCTTGGATTACAACTGCTAGATCTCTGTTCATGAAAATGAGTGTACAAACTTTCGGCCCGCAAGCCGTAAAAAAGAAGTGATCAAATTCTATGTCATGGCCACCTATTTTTAGTACCAAAAATATGGCTTTCTTGTCCTACACCAGCGGTCATAAGCAAATTTGACTCTCCTTGATGCAGAGCAGACCGGAGCAAAATGGAAGCCGAGCTTCTTACAAATTTACCTCAAAAAACTTTGTAGCTTTCGCTCAGCAAAGCTAAACTTCTAGCATGAGCGAATTTTTGCGGCTGCTTCCCCCTCCACAGGCATTAAAGAAATTTTTAAGTCATATTGACCAACAACCAACTGTAGAAAAAATCCCACTTACCAGAGCCGTTGGCCGCGTAACCGCCACAGATTCATCGGCATCGTTTGCATTGCCACCATTTATGCGCTCAACCGTTGACGGTTTCGCTGTTCGAGCGATCGACACCCATGGAGCTACTGAATCGTTACCAGCTTATCTGACCGTTGTTGGTGAGGTTGAAATGGGCAGTACACCCAGTTTCGAAATCGGCCGAGGACAGTGCGCTATCATTCATACAGGCGGGATGCTCCCCGCAGGGGCAGACGCCGTTGTCATGGTGGAATACACGCAAGAAGCCCGGCCCGGAGAAGTAGAAATTTTACGGGCCGTCAGCACTAGCAGCAGCGTAATCCAACCGGGTGAAGATGTAGCGCAGGGGGATGTTGTGTTACCAGCCGGAACGCGACTACGTCCAACCGAGATTGGTGGGCTGGCTGCCATCGGACAAGATATGGTGCAAGTTGCAGCTAAACCAAGGGTCGGCATCATCTCTAGCGGCGATGAAGTAGTAGCCCCGGGAGAGCCGATCCAGCTCGGCCAAGTTTACGACGTCAACAGCTACAGTTTGCAAGGCCTAGTTGTGCAAGCAGGTGGTGAGCCGATCACCTACGGAATTTTGTCTGATGATGCCGCTGCATTTAAAGACACGGCCGCGCAAGCAAAAGCCGAGTGCGATCTGGTCATTTTTACGGCCGGGTCCAGCGTGAGCGTTCGTGATTTAACTGCAACCACTATTAATCAATTAGGAGAGCCGGGGATTCTGGTGCATGGGGTAAGCGTGCGACCGGGAAAACCAACCATTCTAGCCATAGCTGACAGCGTACCGATCATCGGCCTGCCGGGGAATCCAGTGAGTGCCCTAGTGATCGCCCGTATTTTTGTGACTGCCACAATTGACAAGCTGCTTGGATTACGCCAATCACGCCCAAAGCCCACTGTGGCAGCGAAGCTCAATTTGAATTTAGCATCGCAAGCAGGGCGGGAGGATTGGATCGGGGTACGGCTCATCCCCAGCGATAATGGATATGAAGCAGCACCGATTTTTGGGAAGAGCAATTTGATTTTTACGCTGGCACAAGCGGATGGGCTGGTGAAAATTCCGGCTCCGGCAAACGGTATCCCGGCCGGAGAGCTCGTCACCGTTGAGCTCATCTAACTTCAAAGGGTTGGTTCACTTGCTAAGTTTTTTGGAAGACAAATTATTGTAAGACATTATTAATGAGGGGAGCACACAAGGGGCACCTATATGTATGAACTTAAGGAACTTTCCAGCCTCTATTTTCCCCTCATCTGGCCCCTCTGAAACCACCTCATCTTTAGTGAGAGTAGCGAGAAGGGATTTAGGTCGTTGTTTTAGCATAATACTTATCTAACTTGGCGATTTTGTTCCCCTCTCTTTGTGCTTCCATCCATGAAGAGAGGCGGGAATCTGGAATCAGACAATCACACAGTTTGACATCATACTTATGTTGATCCACACGGGTGCCCATAAAAGGCTCATTTACAAATCGTTTTGTAGAAGTCCTAGATTTGTTTGTCGGCTGACTCCTGTAGCACCATTGTCCTAAACAAGATTGGCTGTAAGTTTTGTAAAATAGATTACAAGAACCAAGTGGAGACGCCTGTGCATTGTATCGGATGTAAGTGATTTACAGGAGATAAAATGCAGGCACAATTATTTTTCAAAACAGCCAACGTCCAGTCAATTGACCTAACCCATGTACACGGTGGTCATTACTGGACTGGCTAGCAAGCCGGCAGGTAAACTGTAGAAGCGCTTTCTTCTAGATCGGAAGGAGGCGCTTTTTGTTTTCAGGCTAAAACAAGGTCAGCACCTTTCATTCAAAAAAGTCTCAAAATGTCACTCCGCCGAAATATTTTCATGCTCATTCTAGCAATGCAGAGGCATAAAGTAGCCCATGATAGCCTACTAGCCTTCCCTTTTGTGCCACTACCCCTTGATGTTTTTCATAAAGTTCGTTTCCACTGCGAATCTGAGATATGAAAATGCTACCCTTCAAGCTAGATCGAATATAATTGCTTAACATCACTCTGGAGACAAAGATCATGTCAGGCAATTTTGTTTGGGCAGATTTATCGACATTTGACCTATTGGGGGCGGATAATTTCTATAGAGCCGTGTTCAATTGGGAAACGGACAGCTTAGACAAATCAGGCTATAACATATGCTATGCGGGTAGACAGCCTGCGGCCGGTTTATACGTTATGCCAGAGTTTTTCCAAAGCATCAATATGCCCTCTTTTTGGATGTCCTACATTCAGGTTGAGAATATTCACGCTGTAGCAGATAAAGCCAGTGAACTTGGGGGTAAGGTTGAGCTGGGCCCGGAGCCGATGGGAGATGGCTCAGACGGTCAGATCGCATTGATTCGCGATCCACTTGGGGCCGGATTCACCATTTACGAAGGGAGTGCCTTAAACAGCCGAGATACAAATGGCGGCCACGGCCGGATGGCGTGGAATGAGCTGATTATTTCTGACATAAGCAAGATTCTACCGTTTTACGAAACGCTGTTCCGCTGGAAAATTACAAGGCTTGGCAACAGCAAACGTTTTGATATCACCAACAGTCAAAACGAACTAATTGCAAACATTGAAGAAATACCAAATGAAATCAAAGGAAAGCTGGAATTTTGGGGGGTCTATTTTACAGTGGCAGATTTGGACCAAGCGGCCGATGCCGTCCAGCGAAGCGGTGGGCAAATTACATACGATAATCAAACATCGGGGAGCCGTCAGCTAATGTGCACGGATCCTCAGGGGGCTGCATTTCTCATAACGCAAGGGGATGCATTGTCTACCGGTTCATGGTTTAGCGGATTTAAATGGCGCAGTTGGCTAGGCTTGCTCTTCATCTTTGTGGCCGTTGTGTTTAACTGGACATTGTTCTGGTCACTCTTGTTTTTACTTTGGATTGTGCCTGACTTGATCAACGGGGTTACCTATTTTCTTGAGCCGGTTCAACGCCGTGAGCACCCCGTTTTGTACTGGTCAATTTTGTCAATTTGGATTGTTTTAGCCGTTTATCCAGTCTTCGAACTGTTTCAAGTTATCTAAAAAATGTCTGTTTACCTTCACGATGTTCCTCTTCAACAAGCACAAGATGCCTTCTTAAAAGCCCTAGAGTCCGCTGGATTAGATAGAGCTCTATCCAGCGAAAATATATCACTGGATGAACATGCCGTCGGCCGGGTGACGGCTGAACCAGTTTGGGCCAAAATGTCATCCCCTCACTACCATGCCAGTGCCATGGACGGCTTTGCGGTCCGGACCCATGAAACAGACGGGGCACTGCTCACAAACCCAAAAATGCTTTTATACGGAGAGCAAACAGAGTATGTCGATACCGGTGATCCCATGCCTGAATGGGCCAACGGAGTGATCAAAATTGAGGATACCGAGCCATTAGACGAAAATGGTCAGCTTACAGACAACAATCGCCAGCCACACAGCATCCGCATACGGGAAGCGATTCCGCCGTGGCGCAATGTCCGAACGATGGGCGAGGATATGGTCGCAACACAGCTTGTGCTACCCGCAAGACACATTATCCGGCCGGTTGATTTAGGTGCTATGGCTGGATCAGGCCACACTTCAGTCAGCGTCATCAGAAAGCCCAAAGTGGCGGTCTTGCCCACCGGGTCGGAACTCAAGGCGATTGGGGAACCGGTTCAGGCAGGTGACATTATCGAATACAACTCTGTGGTAATGGCGGGGCAGGTCAACCAGTGGGGAGGCACAGCCATTCGCTACCCGATCACGGCAGACGAGTTTAAAGCGATCCAACAAACGGTTAAGGATGCGGCCGAAGAGCACGACCTCATTTTGCTCAATGCGGGTTCCAGCGCGGGGGCTGAAGATTTTTCAGCCGGTGTGGTTGATTCTTTGGGGGACTTACTGGTGCATGGGGTTGCCGTCCGGCCCGGACACCCGGTCATTATTGGAATGATTTATTCAGGCGAGCGCCCCGTCCCCATCATCGGCGTACCGGGCTATCCAGTTTCAGCCGCGATCACGGGTGAAATTTTTGTAGAGCCGCTATTGGCCCGCTGGTTGGGCCGACCGGCTGCCAAAAAACCTGAAATTGAGGCGGAACTCACCCGTAAACATGTCTCTCCGCTGGGGGATGATGAGTTTGCCCGTATGGTCGTTGGTCGGGTGGGGGAGCGTGTTCTGGCGGCTCCTCTGGCTCGTGGGGCTGGGGTTATTTCATCGTTGGTACGGGCAGACGGCATCGCTGTTTTTCCAGCTGGAAATCAAGGTGAATCGGCCGGGACCAAAGTCAAGGTCCAGCTTTACACATCACGCCAAGCGGTAAACCACACTATATTCTCAATCGGTTCGCATGACATGACACTTGATTTGCTAGCCCAGTTTTTAAGCAGCCGTGAGCGGCGCTTCACATCGGCCAACGTAGGCAGTTTAGGTGGATTGGTAGCCCTCCGGCGCGGCGAGTCCCATCTGGCTGGAAGCCATCTTTTAGACCCTGAAACGGGTGAATATAATTTAGCTGATATTGCCAAATACCTGCCCGATACGCCGGTCAAGGTGGTGACGCTTGTCGGCCGTGAGCAGGGACTCATGGTCGCTAAAGGAAATCCAAAAAAGCTTAAATCTTTAGCAGATTTAGCACAGGGAGGCATCGCCTATGTTAATCGTCAGCGGGGGGCAGGCACCCGGGTTTTGCTTGACTACCAGTTGAATCGGGCGGGCATTAATCCTGAAACCATTCGCGGCTATGAGCGGGAAGAATACACTCATTTAGCAGTGGCGGCTGCCATCGCCGGAGGGCGGGCAGACTGTGGTTTGGGCATTACGGCTGCAGCGCGCGCACTTGAGCTAGACTTTGTTCCTCTTTTTCAAGAGCGGTATGACTTGGTAATTCCGGCCGAGTACGCAGACTCTGATTTATTGGTCCCACTTTTTGACCTGTTAAGCGACCGTTATTTTCAGACAGCCGTCTCCCGGCTCCCGGGCTACGATGTGAATCTCATGGGAAAATTCGTAGTGAATTAGCCACAACCCTATTAAATTTAGAACACAAACGGGAATATTTATCCATTGAGGATTAAAAATACATCCTCGAAAATGCGAGATGGAGTTTCATGCATCTATGCGCTGCCTGTGCCCCTGTTAAATTTCATCTTGGTGTACTTAGATCAAAATCTATGAGATCATACCTCAATCAAAAACTTAACACCCAAGAGCGCCTTTTCTATCGGCTCAACCTTGTTGGGGCGGTTGTGAGTATCAGCCTGACCGTCTTTTATGGGTACGCGCGCCTCTTCCGGCCGGATTTTGATTCCTATCTTGCAGCCCAGGCCTTCTTTGTTGCGCTTATATGTTCAGTCAGTTTTTCGGTCGCACTTTACCTGCTTAATCACGGCCATTTGATATTGGTGGCTCGTGTCATATCTTGGGGACTTCTAATCGCCACAGTGGGCACCATTCAACTGCTAGACATTGGTTTCTATAGCCCCATGTTCTATCTCGTGTTTATTTCCGTCGTCATTAGCGGATATCTTTTGACACGGGGAGAGCTGGTAGCGATTTCCGCAATATCTATTTTCGCAATCACATTTTTCTACACGCAAGAAACGCTGGGCTGGAAAGTTACACCCTTCCCTCTACCAAGAATTGACCTCCTTCTTCTAATTATTACCGCAATTGTTGTGATTGCTCTTGCAACCTATAAGTCGTTAACCGAGCTAGAAAGTCGATCGACAGAGCTTGAGCAATATCGTGACCAATTAGAGGAGTTGGTCACAGACCGGACCGTTTTGCTACAGGCTGCGCTCAAACAGGCAGAGGCGGCCAACGAGGCCAAAAGCACATTTTTAGCAACGATGAGTCATGAGTTACGCACACCACTTAACGCCATCATTGGCTATACAGAAATGACGCAGGATGATTTGAAGGGTGGGGTAATTTCAGACCAAACGCTTGAGGATATTGAGCGCATTCGGCTGTCTGGCAAACATCTGCTCCACTTAATTAATTTGGTATTAGACCTGTCCAAAGTAGAGGCTGGCGAAGAGACCCTTCATTTCGAAAACATCTCTGTTGCAGAACTCATTGATGAAGTTTTGAGCTACAGCAAGCCCTACATCGATCAATCAAAGAATCAGCTTGCTATTTCAATTCAAAGCACCAAAGGTATTGATCTACACACAGATCGGAAGAAGCTGTGCCAAGTGTTGGTGAACCTCATCAGCAATGCGGCCAAATTCACGGAACAAGGAAACATCACTTTGACTGTTGAACCCTGTCTCGACGTGGACAAATGCTTGGTGTTTGAAGTTGAAGACACGGGTATTGGCATCCCTGAAGAGCAGCTCAAAACGATTTTTGAGCCTTTTCAGCAGGCTGACAATTCATACGATCGGCAGTATGAAGGGTCAGGATTGGGGCTAGCAATTTGCAAGCGGTACTGCGACATGATGGGTGGTATGATTAAAGCTGACAATCGGCCGGAAGGTGGTGCGGTTTTTACCGTTACTGTTCCGATCAATGTGAAAGAGGAACGCGCAAAGAATGATGGAAGCAAAACGGACAGCGTGGCAAAACAGCAAATGGCGCTTAGACATTTATGAACTGGAAAAACCAGATGGAGAACGGGTTGAAACGGCCGTCGTGCGCCATTCCGGCGCAGTTGTGCTTGTCCCCATCACAGCTACAGGCAAAGTGCTTATGCTGCGCCAGTATCGGCTACCGCTTGATCAAATAATCTTAGAGATTCCGGCCGGCACACGAGAGAGCAAAGAAGAGCCGTGGCTGGAGTGTGCCCAACGGGAGCTGCGCGAGGAGACCGGCTTTCGAGCGGACAATTTTGTTGATTTAGGGATCCTGTGGCCGATTCCCGGCTCATCAGACGAAGAGCAAAAGATCTTTTTGGCAACAGGTCTCATCCCTGACCCGCTACCTCAAGATTTTGACGAGCAGATTGAGGTGGTTGAAATGGAGCTAGATGAGCTGTGTGCCATGGCCCTAGACGGCCGCATGCGGGACACAAAAAGCGGTATCTCTCTCTTACGCGTGAAGCACTATCTCGATTCAGAACAATTACCCTGATCCTTTTCTTAGCAGCGCCAAGGCCAGCGGAGCCGCATAGCTAATTCCCGCAATACGGCCGTCATAAAGTGCTTGCTGCACTTCTTCAGCCAGCACCCAGCGCATGACATAATCCTCCAAATCTCCACTGTCCGGCTCCGCAACTTTAACGCAGTTTCTAGCAATAAAGAACGTTGCTTCTGAGGCCCGCCGATTGGCATCCCCTATAAATGTACCAAGCGGCTCCCATTGGTCACTTTCCAATCCAGTTTCTTCGAGCAGTTCTCGTTTAGCAGCTACAAGCGGATCTTCACCTTCTTCCACATATCCCCCCATAATTTGCCAGCTTGACCGGCCGATGCCATGTTTATACCCATCGATAATAAGAACCTTACCCGTTCTGTCGAATGCCACGACATTGATATAATTTCGCAAATTAACAATTGGCCAATCAGAAATTACCTGACCGCTCGGTAAATAGACTTCTTGAAGGTTAACCTGCATGAACGGATGCTTAAAAGCAACCTCTTCTTTCCCTACTTTCCAAAAGCTATCTGTAGTTTCCATTGAAACTGCTCCTAATTTTAACTAGAATCCGGCCGATCACTTAGACTGATCCTGTGCATCGTCGCCATAAGCCCGTGCGTATTGCAAACAAAACAAACCCAGAAGATTTCTCCAACGAATTTTACGGAGGAAAGCAATCAACATGCCAGAATTAAACACGCTTGACTATACAAATATCATTGCCATTATCGTTGTTCTACTCATCCTGTTCGGGGTCGGGCGGGTCATCATTAATTTTACCCGCTCTCTTTTCAGGATGGGCTGTTTAATTGTTCTGCTAGGTGGTGGTATTTATGCGCTCTGGGTTTTTATGCAGCAAGGGTAACCGATAACCAAACAATTCGTCCTGCTGGCTTTAAATCAGCACAAACTGTATGTCTAATCAACCATCGTCAAATTCATCAAGATTCCGGCCGCTACCAATGATCACAGGGCTGTTGGTCCTTGCATTTTTAGCCCTCACTGGATACTGGACCTACACGTTCACCAAACGGGTAGCGGCCGAAAGCCCCATTGTGAGCCAGCCAGACATTGATGAATCATTTGTACCCACACCACTGCCCGGTGCCATTATCAGCCAGCCGGTGCAGTCTTTGAGCGATTCTGGCGAGGTAGTTGAGGTAACCCAAACAGAATCTGCCGTCCCCATCGCCCAAGAAGCATGGACAGGCAATAGCCGTGTGACAATCTTGGTCATGGGAATTGATCGACGCTGCGATGAGACAGGGCCAGTCCGCACCGACACCCTTATGCTGTTAACGGTTGACCCCATCAGCAAAACGGCCGCCATCCTGTCACTACCGCGTGACCTATGGGTCGAGATACCGGGGTTTGGGGTTGATCGGATCAATCAGGCCCACTATTTTGGTCAAATTTTTGAGTACCCCGGTGGTGGCCCAGCCCTTGCGGTCGATACTGTCGAGTCGGTCTTGGGCACCGACATCCACTATTACGGCACCGTCAATTTTGACGCTTTTATCGAAGTGGTTGACCTGATTGGGGGCATCGAGATTGATGTGCCGGAAGCAATAGACGACCCCACCTACCCAGACGAGTGCTATGGGTTTGACCCATTTGCCATTCAAGCCGGGACACAAACGTTAGACGGAGAGGCGGCACTGAAATATGCGCGTACCCGCGCCACGGCCGACGGTGATTTAGCCCGTGCTGATCGGCAACAGTTGGTCGTACTGGCTCTGCGCGATGCGACCGTCACCCAATTGGGGGAGCTGATCGTCAAAGCCCCACGCGTTTGGGACACACTTAGCGAAAATGTCACAACCACCATGCAGCTTGAAGAAGCGCTACAGCTTGCCATGCTGCTACCAGAGATACCACGGGAGAATATTCGACAAGGTGTGATTGGAAAAGAGTATGTGTTTGAGGTGCAAAACAGCGAAGAGCAGTTTGTGCTTGTGCCACGTCGCCAAGCGATCCGAAATTTGCGTGATGAGTTGTTCGCCCCACCGGGAACCGCTGGCAGTCTGGGCAACACCGATCAAACTGAAAAACTACTGCAGCAGGCAACGGCCGAAGAAGCGGCAATCGCTATCTACAACGGAACCCAAACCTTTGGTCTGGCCGGTGAAACTGAGGCATGGCTGATTGAGCAAGGGGTGGCCGTAGCTGTCATTGGCAATGATGAGCTTTCAACCAACACCAGCAGCCGCATCATTGAGTTTGGAGACTATCCAGCCACGGTTGACCTGCTAATTGGTCTACTCGATGTGCCTCCGCTGAATATCGAAAAAGGGGATGAACCACCTGAACCTGGGATCGAGGTCTTGGTTATTTTAGGCTCAAAGTGGGAAGTTCCGGGTGAGTAGTGGGCTTTTAGTTTTTAGCTTTTGGCTGGGGAGCGCCACGCACTATTGAGCTGTTCTGTTGCAGCTCTCAGAACACCCCACTAATACTGTGACTCCATAAACGGGAGTGGGGAATCATCAAACTGATAGTCATTGGTCAATCGGGCTTGCCACTTGTGACGCCGGGGCAGTACGATGTTCATGGTTGTACCTGGATATGTCTCTAGATTTTGCCCCTCGCTTTCTGCCCACACAAGCCCGCTGTGTGCCGTGACAATACCCCTCACAATAGCCAGCCCTAATCCGGGGCCACCCCCTCGAAAGCCAACTTTGCTGGTTGAATGTAGGTCAACCTCTCCAATTTGGAAGAACTTCTGAAAAACAAGCTCTTGATCGGCCGGATCAATGCCAATGCCTGTATCAATCACCTGAATCTGAATACCGTCATCTGGCCAGTCTAGCTGAGGCGCACCGCCCATCCACGACCGTCCCTTAACTTGAATTTGCCCACCATCTGGTGTGTACTTGATACCGTTGTTGATCAGATGCTCAAACACCTTCCGCAGCCCGACCAAATCCCCGTCAACAATCGGCAACCGGCCGATAGACGGATCGATATGAAACTGGATGTTGCGCAGTTTCAGGTCTTCATCTGCACCTGAGCGGACATTCACTATTAAGTCTTTTATTCGAATAGGCTCTGGGGTAATTTCGAGTGTTCGATAGTCAATGCGGCTCAAATCAAGCAGGTTTTCAACCAGTTCATTGATCCGCTTCACCCCTTTTAGAATCCCTTCTACAATGCGCAAGTTATGCGGATTCTCACCACTA
>JBCCSO010000033.1:0-18609 GCA_039199965.1 Chloroflexota bacterium
AGCAATTTGGGCGAGTTTAACATTGGTTTCTATGACGGGGCAGGCTGCACCAGCGATTCCAAACGCGCCAGATATTTTGATTTCTGGTCCAAATTATGATCCAGCACGTCAAACAATTTGTCCGGCCGGCTGTGATTTTGATTCAGTATCAGCCGCTGTTGCTGCTGCAAGTCCTTCTACGCCGGCCGTTTATTCAATTCTTGGGCTAGAGCTTGCTGAAAGCCAGATTTCAATTGATCAAGGCAAAAATATAACCATTATTGGACAAGGAGCTAGTCGCACCAAAATCGGTGTGGGCGTGGATGATGGCCGCATTTTTTCAGTAAGTGACGGGGCAAGCGTTACCTTGCGTGATCTATCGATCGTTGGTGGTAGCGTGCCAACTGGAAATGGAGGCGGATTGCTAATCTCTGGTGCAGGTACCAGCGTTACCGTGCAATTTGTAGACATGCGCGATGGGTCCGCACAGAATGGTGGTGGAGCGGCTGTGATCAATGGTGCCTCGTTAGTCGTTGAGGATTCAAGCATCCAAAGTAACACGGCTGCAGATGCAGGTGGTGGCATCTTTGTGCAGAACGGGACCTTGTCTACGAAGCGAACTTTGATTTACGAAAATAAGGCTGCCGTGGGAGGTGGACTCGCCTATGCATCAGACAATGGTACCGGACTGATTGAGAACGTTACGTTTGGCAAAAATGTGGCACAAGCTGGCGCAAATACGCAAACAGCCAAACGAGGCGGTGGTGCAATTTACATTGAACATGTCGCTGGTGGAAGTCAGTTGTCAACGCTTGATATTCAGTTCACAACGGTTGGTCAAAACAGCACGCCCGATGGTGAGGGGGGCGGAATCTATTTGGAAGACGGCACCGTTAATTTTCTAGCTAGTGTACTGTTTGATAATATGGCCAATAGTGCGGTCGCAAACTGCCAGCAAAATTCAGGAACCACTGGCTCACAGGGGTATAATGTATCTACAGATGGTAGCTGCGCGCTTACAGAGCCTTCGGACTTTGTCTCTTCAAGCCTGTCTTTTGGCAATATCGCTGACAATGGAGGTTTTAGCCATACATTTGAGATCGACTCAAGCAGTCATGCGATTGGATCTGTTTTAGTAAGCAGTGGTCTGTGCCCTGATGTTGACCAGCGTAACATTGAACGACGGAGTGACTCGACCTGTGATGCTGGAGCCTATGAAGCTGAGAAATTTGTTACCTTCTGTAACGCGGCTGGTGCTATCCCGGATAATGATTTAGATGGACTAACTAATGTGCTGACAATTAATGAATCTTTTGCGATTTATGATTTGGCTGTGTTGATGAGACTCTCAAACGAGACTGATTTTATTGATGATCTTTCAGCGACCCTCACGTTTCAAGATGGAACGCCTCATGTTGTTGATTTGATATCAATGCCTACTATCGATCAATCGGCTAACTGCAACACATCTGGCCCAACGACGAGCCAACTCAGATTTTCAGATAGTCAAACAGATCAATTAACCGGCTCAGTCTGTTTTGAGGGTGCCAATCAAAATGCGGGTTATCAGCCGCTGTCTTCGGCCGGAACGTTAAACGATTTGGTTGGACAAACGCTTGATCAGGCAAGCTGGCAAATTGAAGCGATTGATTCAGCTGCAGGGGCAACTGGGACAGTTGAAAACTGGTGTGTTCAGGCCAAAATTAAGCCAGATGTATATGAAGTAACCCGCGCAGATGACCCAGTTCCAGACGGGTGCAAAGCGGGTGATTGCTCTCTGCGAGAAGCAATTTCTGATGCGATGAAAGCCCCCGGCCGCGAACTGATCAATGTCAGTGTGGCAGGCCCTATCGTTTTGACCCAAATTGGCTCTGGTGAGCAGGAAGCGATTGGTAACCCCGACATTAATGACCTAGACATCACAGAAGATGTTCGGATTGTTGGCTCAATTACTGATTTGGTAACAATTGATGCCTCTGGAATAAATGATCGGATCTTTGATGTGTTTCCGGGAGCAAAGTTTGAATTAAGCGGCTTTGAGCTGAAAAATGGCCGAGTAACTTCAGGCTCTCGCGGTGGTGCTGCTATCTTAAATCGCGGTAAATTTGAGGGTGAGCATCTGCTAGTCACAGCAAACGTTACTGAAAATCAATTTGGCTACGGAGCGGGAATTCAATCAACTAGTGGAAGTGATTTCACGCTACGCTACAGTGAAGTGATTAGCAATAGCGCAGCATACGAAGATGGCGATGGAAATGTGACGGGTAGTTTCGGTGGTATATACAACTGGAACTCTATGATGGAATTGGTGGGTGTTACGATTGCTGGCAGTTCTGGCAACGGCTCTGCTGTATTTAACAACGCGGCCGGTGGTGACGCTGTTCTGGTCATGCGTTCCGTGACTCTGGCCGCCAGTGAAGGATCAGTGGCATACGGGTTTAGCAACAATTGGCAAGATACGCTCTCTTCGCCAGAACACCCTGAAGCAGCCATTGCATACTTGAATAATTCTGTGATTGGGGATCATAACAGCTCTAGCTGTAGTGTGGCGTTACCCAACGGAAATAGCACTGCGTCTCTGATTTCGCTTGGATTCAATATGGCGGCTGATGATACATGTGTTCTCACTGCAGGCTCTGACTCACCCAGTACTGATCCTATGTTGACGCTGTTTGTTGATCCAGATGACGGCCGAATTGTACTCAAGCCAGATCCATTTAGCCCGCTTTACAACAGTGGTGATGTGAACAACTGTCCTATGATCGATAGTTTAGGCACTCAGCGGCCGCAGAACGGTCGGTGTGACATTGGTGCTGTGGAGCTTTCTATGGCTGAAGCGGTTCGCCAAATATTCCTACCAACTGTGGTGCGATGATGACAGAAAGATAGTTGATGGTTGATGGGATGATGAAGTTAGCAGACGCTGAATTTACGTAGCAAACTATAATTGTTTGTTGACCGAATCTTACGAATAACGATTATGTGGTTAACCGCAGTGCAATAAAAAAAGCGGATGAAGTTTCAAAACTTCATCCGCTTTTTGCATTTATAAGCTAGCTACAGGGTTAACTAGCCATCAACTTCTGAAGATTGGTTGGCTAACTGCTGCAGCGTGCGCTCAAGTGCTTCAATCTGACGGCCGTATTCTGACCAGTCACCTCGCTGCTGTGCAGCCTGGGCTGCCTCAAACTGGGCGTTTGCCTGCTCAACCAGCTCGGCCGTTGTGCCATCTAATATGGCTTCGACCGGTGGTGGCACTACCGATTCTGTTTCTGTCCCAATGTCGGCTGTATCAGCTACAGGTATATCCTCAATTTCAGCGGCTGGGACAGCCCCATCAATGAGGAGCGCATTGAGTGCCTCATCAAAGGTTTCACGCATGACAACGCGTTCACCGCTGGCTGCAATCACTCTCTTCAGCTCTGGTAACTGGTTGTTGTCAGACTGAAGATAGATCGGTTCAACGTACAAGAAGCTGTCATTCAGCGGAATAACAATCAAGTTCCCACGGATAACGCTTGATCCACGCTGGTCCCATAGCGAAAGCTGCTGCGAAATATCCGGCTCTTGGTCGATAAAACTTTCAATCTGGATAGGCCCGACTACTAGAGACTGCTTTGGAAACTCATATGCGACCAATTCCCCATAATTCTCCGGGTCATTGCGGGCCGCAATCCATGCAATCATATTACGCTTGGTAGCGGGAGTATAAGGCTGAATTAGTAGATACTCTGGCTCTTCCTCACCCGGTAGGGTGAACAAGATGTAATAGGGTTCCATACGTTGAGGGGTACCATCAAACACTTCTTGTGGAATTTCCCACAGGTCTTCACGTGCGAAGAAAACTTGCGTGTCCGTTACGTGATAAGTTTGGAACTTCTCAGTTTGGATGATAAACAGATCCTCTGGATAGCGAATGTGCTTTTGCAGTGATTCTGGCATCGCAGAAGCTGGCTGGAAGAGGCCAGGGAAAACACCGCTGTACGCCGTAATAATCGGATCATCAACGCCTGCCACTCTGTAGTAATTCACTTCGCCGTTGTAGGCGTCAATCACAATTTTGACACTATTGCGGATGTAGTTGATAGACTGTCCAGTCTCAAAACGATATGGGTCTGAATACGGATAGCTATTGCTGATCGTGTATGCATCCATCATCCAGTAAAGACGACCATCTGCCACGACCAAGTATGGATCGCGGTCAAGCATAAGGAATGGTGTAATTTCACGTACGCGGTCGCGAATCTGACGGTTGTACAAAATACGGGTGTCAGGAGTGATGTATTGGCTGAATAGAAGGTTGGTTTCACCAAAATGAAGCGCATATGCTAAGATGCGGAGAGTGGAACTCAGTTCTACGCCCCCCGTGCCAGAGTAGGTGTGTCGGATGTTTTCCGTATCGTCTGGATAACTAAATTCTTCGAATCCAGAGGCTGCAAACACAATGTCGTCAGTGGTTTCACCAAAGTAAATTTGAGGCTGAGTTATCTCAATGTTTACGGTGCTTTCTGGTGGCAAGTCGCTGATAAAGAATTCTGGCCGACCCTGTTGGTTAAAGCGATCTACCGGATTCATGACCAATCCATAGCCGTGGGTGTACTCTAGACGCTGGTTGACCCACGCATCTGTTTCTAGACCCGCTTTGTCCAGCTCGCGCGCTGCCAGCATCACCTGCCGGGTTTGGCCATCAATTTCATAACGGTCGATGTCTACATTGGTGATTTGGTAGTAAGGGCGCAGCTCTTGCAGCTCACGGTAGGTGCTCAGCAGCGGCCGGTAGTCCCATAAACGAACGTTATCCAGAGCAGCTTCATTGTCATCTAAGTCTTCTTGAGCCAAGTTGTCAACGTCACCAAAGGGCTGTGAGCGTACACTATCAAGGCCAAACGCTTGTCTTGTGTACTCAATGTTGTAGTCAATAAACTCACGCTCACGGGTCAGCTCGTTAGGGACAACAACAAAATTTTGTAGCACCGTAGGATAGATGCCGCCCACACCAATGACTGCAATAAGCCAGAGTACACCTGCGTAAAGGACCGGCCGGAACTCTAATCGAAAATAGTTATAAAGTAACGCAACTGCCACAACAGCCGCAGCTGCCGCTTGAATATAAAGCGCATAAAGCGATGCGTTGACATCTGTATAACCGGCACCGAACACAACCCCACGATCTGAAAACAGCAGATCATACCGATTTAGGTTGTAGTTGATAGCTAGCAGGACAAAAAAGATCGAGCCCAAGATGGCCAACTGACGGCGCATTGAAACAGGGATGTCATTGAGCGTAAACGAAATCGCTTGCCCCTGCCTAGGCAGGCTGGGCAGGATGCGAGTCAAATAAATCACGATGGTGCCGATCATTGCAAAAATGACTAGCGGCATCAGCCATCCCTGAATAAAGTTGAAGATGGGGAGTGAGAAAACGTAGAAACTGATATCGCGATTGAAGATAGGGTCTGTTACGCCAAATGGTGCTTGGTTAAAGAAAACCAAAAATTCTTCCCACATGGTCGATGCGGCCGAAGCCATCATAAATGCGAGCAGCAGAGCAACGCCGTTTAGAATCAATCGGCTTGCATTGAAGCCTAATCCGGCTGTACCAAAATATGGTGTTGCAATGTTTGAGGCATTTCGCTGGGCTAAGCGCCATGAAACCAGTAGCACAACGGCAGCAATGACAAAGAAGACAAAGAATGTGACGAGGTATGCCACAATCTGTGTGGCCCACACAGACAAATAGCCTCGTTCATCAAACCACAAGTAGTCTACATAATAGGATACACCTTGATTGAGGCCGATAAACAGCCCAAAAAGAATAGCTATAATCCAAAAGCGGCGCGTACGCCACAGCGGGGGGCCGCCAGCTCCGGGTGGTTGATTATTTCCACCACCGCTGCCACCGCCGGGGCCGCCTTCATTCCCATCGTTACCACCGCCACCACGGCTGGGTCCGTTGGGGTCCTCGCCTTCAAACGCACGCCTAAATGCGTCTGGGATATCTGAATAATCGGGTCTTCGCATAATCGTTTAAAACATTCCAAAGAAATAGTGCTGAATTCTAACAGATTCTCCAAATTGTCGGAGAACGCAAATGAAATGGAGAGGAATCCTCACCTGAATAAGCATCAACTTAGCAATTTCATTGGATTTGAACTTCACCAACGTTTTAATAATTCTCAAAAGATAAACTCGCGAGCACTCAGAGAAGACTCTCGAACGCTTTCAGAAAATTTTGAACCTTTGAGAGACCCCAAAAGTCGGGGGTCAAAGCTGCCAACTCACTTAGTGCAGCTTTTCCCGATAAGTTTGGATTTAAAAAATAGAAAATATGTAAACACTCAGGGGACTGTAATGAAACTTAATGTAAATGGAACCGAATTAGAACTGGATGACGCATATGAGAATGGCCTGCTGGTATGGGCTATTCGCGACGGGCTGGGTCTGATCGGTACACGCTTTGGATGTGGTGCTGGTATTTGCGGCTCATGCACAGTGCACGTGGATGGGGTGGCTACTCGATCATGTATCACACCAGTTGCTTCAGTTGTGGGTGCAGAAATTAGAACACTTGAGGGATTGGCGGCTGACAACGGCACACTGCACCCCGTGCAACAAGCATTTTTAGATGGGCAAGTCCCACAATGCGCGTGGTGTATGAGTGGTCAGATGATGCAGGCGGCCGCGTTTCTTGAGCAAAATAGCTCACCAACAGAGACCGAAATTGTCGAAGCGATGAAAGACAATTACTGCCGCTGCGGGTGTTATCATCGTATACGAAGTGCTGTGGCGGTTGCAGCAGATATGATCGAGTAGGAGAGTATCCCGATGACTACTGCAGATTCTTCTGAGAAAAAACGACGTTTTCGCGTGACACGACGCGGTTTTCTGATTGGGCTAGGTGCGACTGGGGCCGGGCTAGCGCTCGGTGTAACCTTGGGTCGCAAGCCGTTTTACCGATTTATGGCGGGGAACCTGGCGACTGGTGAAGGGGCCCCGGGTGGTTTGGGCGCTGACCCAACCGCTTGGTTCGAGATATTGCCAGACAACACCATCACCGTGATGGTTCCCAAAGTTGAAATGGGGCAGGGGGCACACACTGCCATTGGACAGATTGCGGCCGAAGAGCTAGATGTTGACTGGGAGATGGTCAATGTGATGCAGGCAAGCAACAAAAATGGACCGGAGGATAGCTTTGGTACGGGTGGTAGCACATCGATTCCCGGTTCTTACGAACCGGCCCGTAGGGCAGCCGCCACCCTGCGCATGATGATCCTAACGGAAGCCGCCAGCAAGATGGGCGTGGCTGTTGACCAACTGCAAACCAACAGTGGAAATGTTGAGCTGATTGCTGATCCCAGTAATTCAATGACATACGGCGAAGTCGTTGATGGTGTAGCTGAGTGGGCTGAGTATGAGGGTGAAATTTCGCTTAAGCCACAATCAGAATTTAAGTTTATTGGAAAGTCAATCCCGCGTGTTGATCTTGAAGCCAAAATACGTGGTGAAGCGGTCTACGGCTATGACGTGCGCACGGACAATATGCTGTATGGTGCGGTTGTAAACCCTCCCACATTTGAAGGAAAGATGATTTCGGCTGATACCAGCAGGGCTGAGGAGCGGCCGGGTGTGGTGAAAGTCGTGGTTGACATCGACAAAAATTTTGCAGGGGTTGTGGCGCAGACTCGACAGCAGGCTCAGGTAGCTGCTAACTCAATCGACATTGTCTGGGATGAAGGCAAGCTTTGGAGTCAAGAAGAGCTTGATGCGATGATGGATACTAGTGATGGCGCGGGTACAGTTATCCAATTGGAGGGAGATGCCACGAGGGCGATTGGAGACTCTCCCACGTTGACGGCCGATTATTCAACGCCTTTTGCGGTTCACGCTCACTTGGAAGCACAAGCCGCAATGGTGAGTGTTGAAGGTGATAAGGCAACCGTTTTTGTTTCAACACAAAATATGGGTCTGGCAACGAGTACAGTGGCTGAAGAGACCGGGCTAGACGAAGAAAATGTAACGGTTACCCCTACTTATGTAGGAGGTGGATTTGGCCGGAAATTGGGCACTGGGGCAGCACCACAAGCTGCCATTCTGTCACAAGCGGTAGGGCTGCCAGTGCATGTTGGCTGGACCCGAGCGCAGGACATGCGGGATGGTTACTTCCGGCCCCCAACGCGGAGCAGCATGTCTGCTAAGCTTGAAAACGGCCGGATTGTGGCTGTGAACCACAACCATTCTAGCGGTGAAGTAGCGTTCCCTTTCTTCCCAACGTTTCTGCAAGCTATATTTGGAACTGACTTTGGCTCTTGGCGCGGTGCGTTCAACATCTACAGCAAAATTGAGCATCGACAGCTAGCCACACATTTAGCACCGTTTCCAATCAAAACCGGTTGGTGGCGCTCATTGGGGCTGCTGGCAAATGTGTTTGCCAATGAGAGCTTTATGGATGAGATGGCCCATGCAGCCGGTGCTGATCCGCTTCAATTTAGGCTTGACCATTTGGGTGATGATAAGACTGGTGAACGAGCGAAAGCGGTTCTGAGAAAAGCGGCCAATGAGATCGGCTATGGGTCTGAGCTACCTGAAGGACACGCGTTCGGTATCGCCGTCAGCCCCGATGTAGATACATGGGTCGCGATGGTTGCGGAGGTATCTGTGGATGACGCGGGTGTAATCACGGTGCACCGGGTGGTGCAGGCAATTGATCCGGGCTATGTGGTAAATCCAGATGGTGCAGAGGCGCAAGCGCAGGGGAATATTGTCTGGGGCTTAAGTTCAACCCTCATCGAGGAGATGCTGGTGGAGAACGGCCGTGTGGTTGCTGGTAATTTTGATAAATATCCGCTGATCACGCTGGACCGCATGCCGGATATGCAAATCCACTTTATTGAATCGGACGGTGTACCCCGCGGTATGGGAGAACCACCGATTGGCCCGGTGGCTGCAGCCGTAGCGAATGGTGTGTTTAATGCCACTGGTGCACGGGTGCGTCAAATTCCAATGACGCCAGAACGTGTCCTAGCCGCGATGTCATAATTTAATCGGCTATAGATTGATAGTTGACTGATATGAGTTGATCGATATGATTTCAACAATTAGTAATCAACTATCAATTATCTATTAATCATCGACTACCAACTTTTATGAGTGACACAACACTAATTCCAGACCCACTGCAAGAAATAATTGAGGATTTTGAGTTCTTAGAAGGGCAGGAAAAGCTCATGCATCTTTTGGAGCTATCTGAGCAGCTGCCTGATCTGCCTGACCGGTTAATGAGCGTTCGAGATCAATTTGAGCAGGTGCATGAGTGCATGTCGCCCGTTTTTATTTACGCTGAAGTTGATGATGCAGAGGCGATTGAATACCACTTTGATATTCCACGTGAAGCACCCACGGTACGCGGCTTTGGGATGATTTTGAAAGAGGGGCTAAAGGGCTTAAAACCGGCCGAAGTTTTGCAGGTTCATCCTGAGTTTTACCTAAATTTTGGCCTCAAGCAAGTTATTTCTGGACAGCGCTTAAATGGTATGGGGGCGATCTTGCGGTATATGAAGCGTTTGGCTAAAGAAAAACTGTAATTCTGCAGCGCGGCCAGACTAGCAGAGAAATGAACCGGTCTGATTCCATTTCCTGAACATACTGTGCTGATCCATCCTAATTTTATGCAGTCAAAAGCCTGCTCAAACATCGTTTTAGGGCACCTGTGATTATTTATTTATCCTGCAAAAACTAAGCGCCGCTTGTTTTCTTAAGCTTGCCTATCTCAAAAAAAGACTATATATTGTTCTCATTAATTTGGTCATTTTTGAAGTGATGGCTGAACGACAAGGCTGAACTTCTCGATAGCCAAAAATTGATGTTAAAACAAAATTTTTGGCCTTTAACAATCTCTACCATTCCCAAGAGAAATATACGCATTCGGAGGCAAATTCATGAAACAGTATCTGACAGAAGATATTCGAAATGTTGCAATTGTGGGGCACACCGGAGCTGGAAAAACAACGCTCGTTGAGCGGCTGTTATTCTTGTCTGGGGTAACCAAACGTATGGGTAGCGTACAAAACGGTACGTCTATCATGGATTTTGAAGAGGAGGAAATTGCCCGAAAAAGTTCAATATCCACCTCAATCGCCTGTTTTGAACGCAATAATGTCAAAGTTAATTTACTAGACACACCGGGGTACATTGACTTTGTAGGGGAGGTTAATAGTGCTCTCCACGTGTGTGAGGGGGCGCTGGTGCTGGTGGAGGCTGTGTCAGGGGTGGAAGTGGGGACGGAGCTAGCATGGCAAGAGACTACTCGCAGAAATATGCCCAAAGTATTACTAATCAATCGAATGGACCGGGACAATGTACGTGTCACACGTGTCATGGAAAGCATCCATGAGAATTTGGAGGGTAACTTTGTTCCGATGCAGATTCCGCTGGGTGAGGGGCCTGACTTTCGCGGGGTGATTGACCTGTTGGCGATGGAGTGTCGCCTTGGGGATGATGACCGGCGGGAGCCGATTCCAGAAAACATGTTGGAAGAAGCGCAGGAAGCCCGTCTGGCGGTGGTCGAAGCAGCAGCCCTTGGGGATGATGCCCTGATGGAAAAATACTTTGAACAAGACTTCTTGTCAGATGAAGATGTGGTGCAGGGAATGCGCAAAGCGATGCAAAAGGGAGAAGTCATACCGATGCTGTTCTCTGGACCGGAACAGGGGATAGCGGTGCTGCCTGTTTTGGGCGCTTTGACCCGCCTGATGCCCGCCCCACAAGAGGTGCCTGCCCCCATGGCCGTAGATAGCAGTGGAGAGCCGATTGAAATTGAAGAATCGTCAACTGCGCCGCTCTCTGCTTTTGTGTTCAAAACACGCGATGATCAATATGGAAAAACGAGCTTTATTAGAGTTTATGGTGGCACACTTTCCTCAGATTCAAAGGTATATGATGCCAACAATGACACAGATGTGCGGGTAGGCGCACTGCAAATTATGTTCGGCCGTGAACATCAAACTATTGGGACGCTCAATGCGGGTGACATCTGTTCTGTTGTGAAATTAGGAGACGTACAGACAAACGGCACACTGTGCGATGGATCGAATAAGCATCAGCTTGAGGGGATCAATCAGCCCGGACCAATCACGCAAGTCTCTATTCATCCGGTGAATCAATCTGATGTGGCGAAGATGAGTGATACGCTAAATCGGATGGCGGCCGAAGATTTAACCCTACGTTGGTATACAGAAGGGGCAACGCGCGAAACAATTTTGGCCGGGATGGGAACCACCCATTTGGAAATTGCAGTTGCTAAAGCCAAATCAAAGTACGGACTCAATTTGGAAACATCAACTCCGAAGATACCGTACAAAGAAACGATCTTGGGGCAGAGTAAGGCAGAATATACCCACAAGAAACAGTCAGGTGGGTCGGGGCAATACGCACGGGTCATGCTGCGTTTGGAGGCTATTCCGGATGAAGAACAGTTTGAGTTTGGTTCAGAAATATTTGGTGGTTCTATCTCTGCGCCTTTTGTCAATGCGACTGAGAAAGGGTGCCGCGCAGTGCTTGAATCTGGCCCAATTGCAGGGTACCCAGTGACAGGTGTTCGAGCCGTTGTCTATGATGGAAAAGAGCATCCGGTAGACTCAAAAGAAATTGCGTTCCAAACAGCAGGCCGAGAGGCGTTCCGTAAAGCGATGATGGGCGCGCAACCGGCTCTGTTGGAACCGATTTATGACGTGACTGTGACCGTTCCAGAGTCGAATATGGGTGATATTTTGGGCGACATGAACACCCGCCGCGCTCGAGTACAGGGGATGGACACAGTTGGCAGCCGCAGTGTAATTAAAGCGGAAGTGCCGCTGTCAGAAATGCAGTCCTATTCGGCCGATTTGCGATCGTTGACCGGCGGACGTGGGATTTATGGGATGTCATTTTCACACTACGGACAAGTCCCAACCCACCTGCAGAAAAAAATTGTTGATAATATCGGTGCTGCCGCGTAAATCGGCTAATTTTTCTTCGAAATCTGATAGAAGCGCAGCTATTGATTGGCTGCGCTTTTTTTGATCTTTGGGCTGTGAAACCGTTGTAAAAAATGACGCCTTTAGAAAAGTTGTAGGATTTGGCTCAAGATTCTGACTCTACACTTCTGCTGGGGATAGGTGCGCTATGCGCCGATTACCCCTATCGAGTTGAAGATTAAAACTGAAGAGGAGACAGCTTGCTTTCTATTCTCTTCAATGTATAAGGAACAGCTATGCAGCTAAGTAATGTAAGTTATGTTCCTTGGTCAAAAATCCAGAATCATGAACCCAGAAAACCACCTATTTTCAACTAAAAGGGTCAGTCTCTTTTACTGCATAATCCTACTAATTACGATCATGGGGGGGCTCGCAATTTTCCAACCGTCCAATGCCAGCAGTGCATCAACGCCTATTGTGACAATAGAGATGGGGCAAGCATTCGAAAATAGCGCGGGTGTCCCCTACACCGTTACCCTTTCAGCCATATCTGCTCACCCAATTACAGTGACGGTTCGTACCAACGACGGATCTGCGACGACGAACATCGATTTTGATCGAATTGCATCGCAGGAGCTGGTGATTCCGGCCAATGAGCTTTCTGTCTCTGACCTTGTAACGATCATCAATGATACTGAGATTGAAAACGACGAAACTCTTTCTGTTTCGATAGTTGATGCGCAGGTTAGTTCTGGATCTGTCACGATTGGATCACCGGGCACCTCAACGGGTACCATTTTGGATGATGATCCATCTGCTGTATTGGGGTATGGCATTGTGGGGGGGCTTGGCTTGGAATCGGCCGGGACGCTGCCGTTTACCGTGACAATTAGCAGTGCCGTCAGCTACCCTGTGACGTTTGAGGTCAAGAGCGAGAATGGCTCGGCCACCACTGCTGACAGCGACTATCAATCTTTTGCAGGCCGTGAAGTGGTGATTGCCGCTGGCCAGACCTCTGCAACCTCTCAGGTGGTGATCAACAACAACACAAAAGTTGAAGCGGATGAAACCTTTTCGATTGAGGTTGAATCGATTCAAGCTGATGGTGAGAGCGTTAGCAATCTACCATTGCCAACCGAAATTACGATTGAAAACGATGACCAAGCGAATTTGACCCTAACCGCGCCTGAGCCGGTCATGGAGGGGGATAGTGGTCAGACACCGGCCGTCTTTCAAGTTGAGCTAGACAATGCGGTTGAAGGTGGGTTTCAAATTCAGTATGAATCTAATTCAGGAACGGCTAGCGTATCTGACGATTTTGAAGACAATGATGACAGCTTGACATTCTCAGGGACGGCCGGAGAGACGAAACAAATTACGGTGAATGTTATTGGGGATACTGATGCTGAGGGGCCAGAAAATTTTTCGGTTATTCTGAACAATTTAAACGGCACAGACTTTGGGTCTGATATCGCGTTTACCTCAACCGCGATATCCGCCATCATTGTAGATGATGACTCTGCCAGCCTGTTTATTGCCGACGCACAGCTAAATGAATCGGCCGCAGGGGGGCAGACACTTTCATTTGATGTTACTTTGACGACCGGCACTAGTGGCTTTACGATCAACTATGCCACGGCCGATGGGACCGCTACGGCCGGAGAAGACTACACAGCCAAATCTGGCACGCTGACTTTCTCTGGTAATGCTCAAGAGACTCAAACGGTAGACATCACCATTGGTGCAGACGATATTGTGGAAGGTGATGAAACCCTGACCGTCAAGCTAAGCAACATCTCTGATAATTCAATCGAGCTGATGGATGACGAGGCTACTGGGACAATTTTAAATGATGATCAGGCCACCCTAACGCTGTCTCAGGCTGTTAACGTGGATGAGCAAAATGCAGGCACGATGATGGTTCCTGTCAACGTGGTTTTGAGCAATCCGGTTCAGGGCGGGTTTGATGTTGTGTGGGAGTTGGTAGAAGACACTGCATCTGAAGTAGATGATGATTTCAGTATGGGCACCAACCGAATTTCTTTTCTGGGCAGCAGCAATGAAACCAAACCTTTGCCCATTGTTGTCGTAGGTGACAGCAAAGTTGAGCTGGATGAGTCGTTTTCAGTTTCGCTGGGCAGTGTGTCTGGCCTCGTGAATATTGATCCGGCCGACATCGGTCTGTCTAGTGAAGCACGGTCGATTACAATTTTGAATGACGATGCTGCAACGGTAAGTCTGAGCGGAGAGTCACGATTTGAAGGGACTGGAACCTCTGAAACGAGCTTTATTGTTTCTGCTGTGCTGTCAGCGGATGTGGATGTACCCGTTACTCTGAACTATGAGACGGTAGATGGCACAGCTGTGGCAGGGGATGACTTTGTTGGCGTTCAGGAATCGGCCGTGATCAGTGGATCAGCCAGCATAGCGCAGACGTTTGTAATCAGCGTAACGGCCGACAGTGAAATTGAGCCAGATGAAATGTTTAGCGTTGTTGCCCTCTCGCTTGAGGCGGCCGGACGTGATGTCACACTCGGTAGTGGAAATGATACAGCAATCATGATGATTTTGGATGACGATGAGAACCCATCATCCTCGACCCCGACAGCTACAACGCCACCTCCTGCAACCGAAACCTCAACACCCACTATTGAACCCACGCCTGAACCAACCGCAGAGACCACGGCGACTAGCACACCAGCAGTTACTGTGACGCCATCTCCTCAGCCTCCCACACAGATTCAGGCAAAAATCTATCTGCCAATTACAAACTTTTTGGCGGAAAGGGTGAGCGGGCCTGATCTTGTCGTTAGCGATATTGAAATCGGCCGGACTGACATCATCGTTACGATCAAAAATATAGGGGATGAACCGGTGACCCGGCCGTTTTGGGTAGACAGCTACATCAATCCGACCCAAGCACCAACGCGGGTCAACCAACCCTTCGATTCACTGACCAACGATGGTTTTGTGTGGGGGATTGAGCTTACCGGAAACGATGAAGGGGCGATTTTGCCGCTTGATCCGGGTGAGGAAGTTGTGTTAACCGTTGGTGGCCAATACTACCGTGAAGATGTTTCGAAATTCCCGACAGGGGTCATTCAGTCTGGGGTCACTGTGTATGTACAGGTAGACTCATTTGGTACAAGCCCTGTTTACGGTCAAATTGAAGAAAATCATGAGATGAGCGGCGGCGGGTACAACAACATTAGCTCGGCCGTGGCTCCGTAAGATGTACTACCACTTTTGGCTAAGTTTGAGGAGAGCCTACAGGGTCGTTACTCATCAAGGCTTGCACCCCGATCGTCCAGCTAGCGGACAAGAACAAATTGCGCAAAACGGAAACAAAGAGGGAGACTGTCACAATCAGCGCTTCGGCCGTGAAGCCCAGAACTCGACTGTCTGCTAAGCCAGCCACAAATCGAATCCCGTTCCCGCCCAGCAGAATAAGCCCGTTGATCGTGTAGTAAATGACCCCTGTAATGAGACCCAGCACCAAACAGTGAACCCAGTGCTGGCGCAAAAACGGCCGGACCTGCCTGACAGATTCTCGAATCCCGCTCCCTTTCAGCGCGGTCATGCGGAATGCGATCAACCGAAATAGCACAGAAATGAGCGATACGGGCAAAATCGCGCACACCAGTGGCAAAATCAGTGCCCCGCCTATGCCTACCAACGGAGTCATCGTCAAGGTTCCTGATTGGGTTATATCAAGCAGCAGCCCCACGCTTACAACAATGATGATAACGAGAATCGCCAAGATGATAAGAAAAATCGGGAGGAAGATGAGCAGGTCGATGGCGACTAGCGGCCACAGCAGCTCACGCCCTCGTTTCCAGTAGGCTTTAGACGCTTGCAGAGCACTGGCTGATGGACTGTCTATGGTTGCAACACCATCAATCATCGCTCCTTGGCCTATAGTGGCCACCGACCATAGTGCGCCTAGCAAGATAGAGATCAAAATCGTGTAGCCTACAAATTGAGGGATGTTTTCAGTTAGCCAAGTAGCGATCCACAAGAGTCGCTGCCCCTGATTTTCAAAGAGCTGTGCGGCCGAAGGTGTAAACGGTTGGGCTAGCAGGCTAGGCAGGTCAAAGGCAACTGAAAACAAAAGAGCTGGCGGCCACAGCCATCTTTCTTTGTACGCGATTGCGGCCGCTCTTTGTATAACGCCTGACACATCCATAGGGGGATTGATTTAGACCTGTTTTTTCTCTTTTATCCTTTGTCTTTGTCTAAAGCCAGCGGCAAAAAAAACGTCTTACAGAGCGTTTGACTTTGGTCGCTGGCATACATGTCTGTCCCAATTACATTTCTGTAGCGGGATCAACTTTAATCAGACTCTTTCCATCCATCTGCAAGTATGCAAGCGTAAACGATGACGAACGGAACGCAATAAAGATGGCGTTGATGACTGCACCTACAATTATCGTGGCCAACACGCCTACGCCCAGCAAGGTAAATGCGCCTGCACCGGGTGCGCTGCCATCAAAGAATATAGCAGAGATAACCGGCCAGCCCGTAGCTAATAGGATGGGTGCAATAAAAATGAGTGATACAAGGCCGACAATAAAGCCTACAACCGCATAAAGAAAAGCCAGTATCAAGACGTCGGCCGTTTTGGACTTAAGCATTTCCCAGCCGTACCCCACAGATTCCATCGCATCCATTCCTTTGAGCACAATGCCGCGCTGCGCCAGTGGAAAAATTAAATTGACAACGATGCTATAAGGAAACATCAAACACACGATGCACACAATGGGAATAAATGCCCCAAAAGCCAGTCCGTCAAAGGGATTTGAGCCAGTTGAAGAAAGTCCACCTGTTACAAGAGGGATAAACATGACAGAAATACCAATGATGATCAGAACAAAGGGAATCCCCCAAAAGATTAGTTTGGTCATAAAGATGGTGCCCATGAACGGCCGACCATCTGAAAACGCTTTTCTAAAATTAGTTTCGATTCCGTTTTCAATGTCCACCACTGACTGAATCATGGCCGCTTCCGCAATCATGCGCACAAACCACATCACGATTGAAAACAAAACGATGACGCACAATACGGCAACAAAGGCGGTTATGACGCTGGCAATGATCGCTTCCATGTTTGCAGGATCGAAACCAAAACCTTCTAAAAAGTTATCAAAGTCATCGTTGCCACCTGATCCGCCAAAATTGCCGGTGTTCACGTTTCCGCCCCCTCCACCGCTGCTGCCACTACCGCCCAGCGCGGCCAAGAAGCCTAAAACATATAAAAATTTGTTGTTCCAGGTATGCAAAAATCCCTTTTTAAAAATTTCTCCGTAATCCATATGGTCCTCTGGCTTTTAACGTCTCGTATTTAAAATTATTCCCATTCAATCGTGCCCGGCGGTTTTGAGGTGATATCGTAGGTCACCCGGTTGATGCCGCGCACTTCGTTGACAATACGTCGGCTCACCTCAGAAAGTAGCGCATAATCGAGCCGGGCCCAATCGGCCGTCATGAAGTCTTCTGTTGATACAGCCCGTAGGGCAACAACTTCATCGTAAGTGCGCTGGTCACCCATAACCCCCACACTTTTGACCGGCAGCAAAACCGCAAAGGCTTGAGCCGTGGCTCCTTTCAGTAAGCCCGCTTTGCGCAGTTCACCTGTGAAGATAGCGTCGGCCGCCCGCAGTTTTTCAAGGCGCTCCCACGTGATTTCACCCAAACAGCGGATGGCTAACCCGGGGCCAGGGAACGGCTGCCGCCAAACAATCTCATCCGGTAGGCCAAGCGCCGTTCCGATTTTGCGCACCTCATCTTTAAACAGCCAGCGTAGCGGCTCAACTAGCTCAAACTGCATGTCGTCTGGCAGACCGCCTACATTGTGATGGGTTTTGATGGTGTGGGCTTCCGGCCGATCTGCGGCCGCACTTTCAATCACGTCTGGGTAGATAGTGCCTTGGGCCAAAAAGTCGATTTTGCCCAGCTTTTTAGCCTCACGTTCAAACAGACGCACAAACTTCTCTCCAATAATTTTTCTTTTGCGCTCGGGCTCTGTTACGCCAGCAAGCTCGCCCAGATATTCTTCGATGGCGTTGACCGCGATCAGATTCATCCCCTGCTGCTTTTGGAAGGTTTCTACCACCTGCTCCGTTTCGCCCAGACGCAGCATCCCGTGATCGATAAACACTGAAACGAGCTGATCGCCGATCGCTTTGTGGATGAGGGCCCCAGCGACGGCGCTGTCTACCCCCCCGCTAAGTCCCAGCAGAACCCGGCCGTCGCCAACCTGTTCTCTGATCGCCTGCACCTGCTCTTCGATAAAGCTTTCGGCCGTCCAGTCTGCAATCGCCCCACACACGTTGAGCACAAAGTTGCTTAAAATTTGGGTTCCCTGCGGCGTATGCACTACTTCTGGGTGGAACTGAACGGTGTAATATTTCTTTACCGGATGCTGTGCGGCCGCAAAGGGAGCGTTTGTGGTTGAGGCGACCGGCTCAAATCCGGCCGGTAGTTCTTCTACCTTGTCCCCGTGGCTCATCCAAACCTGAATTTTGTCCTGCTCAATGCCGGTAAAAATCGGGCAGTTTTTGTCATTGATGGTGATGTGTGCGCGGCCGAACTCTTTCTCTTCGCTACCGGCTACCCGGCCGCCTAAATCGTGCGCCATGAGCTGCATGCCGTAGCAAATGCCCAGAACCGGCAGGCCGCT
>JBCCSO010000034.1:0-18258 GCA_039199965.1 Chloroflexota bacterium
GGAATCCGGGAATACCTCGGCCGTTTGAGTCATTTCCGTTCATACTCATTTTCTCAACCTATTTTTCGCTGCCTGACACAAAGACGATATATGGTGTAAGCCCTTGCGTGAGACAGCCATTTAATTTTCGCGACGTGGGGGCTCACATTATAGGCTACCCGCTGAAGGATCACAGCGTTTATACGGGGACGCATATACTGAATCTGCTCAAACAGATCTGACAGGTGTCTATAAACATCGTTTCCAGCTCAAAGAGGTAGATTTGAAAACCTATGATGCTTCGCAAACGCTTTTATTCAGTGGGCTCATAAAATAAAACGGAAAAACAGTTAATGACCCACAGAGAATGCAGACTGGAGGTGCTCAAACGTCATAGTGCTTCAAATCCAATGACGATCTGTGTGTGCGGGTTTAAGACCGGCCCCGTCGGATGTTTTTCGAATGATGGCTATACCATGCAGGTAAGGATGTTACTTTTGCTGGATCATTTTTAAGCATAGCTTGCAGGCTAGAATCCCGACCGAAGATACCTCAATCACAATGGCCTGCATGACCTTTCTACTACGCAGCAAATCATGATGAATCATGCCAGCTCCACATCCAAGTTCCATAACGGTATCTGCCCCAGTGAGCCTACTTTCCACCCCCTACGTTAGCATGTCGATTCACTTGGCCACCCTCGACGAAGGTAATCATTGGGCACTTTAAATTAGTAGGATCGTCGAAAAAATTATCCAGATCGTTCACATTTTCATTCTTGATACAACAAGAACACGGCATTTCAACACCTATCGAGACTTTTTCTTAATGTTATTCTTTCGGAAGCTTTGCTGAAAGAATATTAGAAATTATAATCTGGCACACTGTTTCATCAGAGTTCTACTAACCACCCTGCTTAATATCTTCACTTCAAATTCTACAGACTCTGGGTCAAATTACCCTAGTCCATTCCCGAGCAACTGTTTTATGACAATAGGTTATCAAAGATCACATCTTAGACAGCTAGAGGCGGAAGCGATTTACGTTATCCGCGAGGTAGCTGCGCAGTTTGAGCGACCGGTGCTTTTGTTTTCTGGAGGGAAAGACTCCATTACAATGGCACATCTAGCACGCAAGGCATTTTACCCTGCAAAAATCCCTTTTCCACTGCTACACGTTGACACAGGCCACAACTTTGAAGAAACGATTAAATTCCGCGATCAATACATGGAAGAAATTGGGGCGCGTCTCATTGTTCGATACGTGCAAGACTCTATTGATCAAGGTCGCGTGGTTGAAGAGACCGGCCCTTATGCCAGTCGAAATGGGTTACAAACCGTCACGTTACTTGACGCCCTGAAAGAGTTTAACTTCGAAGCCGCTTTAGGCGGGGCCCGTCGGGATGAAGAGAAAGCTCGAGCAAAAGAGCGCTTCTTCTCACACAGAGATGCTTTCGGCCAGTGGGACCCTAAAAACCAACGGCCGGAACTGTGGAACTTATACAACGGTCTAAAGCTACAGGGGGAAAGCTTTCGCGTGTTCCCTATTAGCAATTGGACAGAGCTAGATGTGTGGATGTATACCCGTGAGGAAGGGATTGAGTTGCCGTCCCTCTACTTTTCACACAAGCGCAACATTATTCAACGAGATGGGGTGCTTTTAGGTGCGTCTGATGTCGTCTATCCAGTAGGCGATGAGAAAATTGAAGAGATGACGGTTCGTTTTAGAACAATTGGGGACATGACCTGCACTGGTGCTGTTGAATCTCCAGCCGCCGATATTGATGACATCATCCAAGAAGTTGCCTCTGCTCGCGTCACTGAACGGGGAGCCCGAGCCGACGACAAACGCTCTGAAGCTGCCATGGAAGACAGGAAAAAACAGGGATATTTTTAGATGTTGGAGCTTAGATGGTAGAGATTAGCACACACTAGCCTCGACCCCCTAATATCTAACCACTGATTCAAATGACAATTGAACTACTTAGATTTACCACAGCAGGCAGCGTTGATGACGGCAAAAGTACGCTCATCGGCCGTCTGCTGTATGACACCAAATCGCTTTTTGAAGATCAAATCGAAGCGATTGAAAAAACAAGCCAAGCTCGTGGGGACGAATATGTGGACCTCGCACTTTTTACCGATGGTTTACGCGCAGAGCGAGAGCAGAAGATCACGATTGATGTGGCCTACCGCTACTTTGCAACCCCTAAACGCAAATTCATCATTGCAGACACCCCTGGGCATGTGCAATACACGCGCAACATGGTTACCGGGGCTTCAACGGCGGAGCTGGCTATCATTTTAATTGATGCGCGCAAAGGGGTACTCACCCAATCGCGTCGCCACGGCTTTATCGCGTCATTGCTGCAGATTCCCCACGTGGTGGTTGCCATCAACAAAATGGACTTGGTTGATTTTGATGAGCAAATTTATCGTGACATCGTGGCTGAATTCCGCGACTTCTCAACTCTCATCGATATCCCCAGCATCACCTACATACCACTTTCCGCTCTAGATGGTGACAATGTTGTACACAAAAGTGACAAAACGCCTTGGTATAACGGCCCCACTTTGTTAAATCATTTAGAAACGGTGAACGTAGGCGCTGGCCGGAATTTGGTCGATTTTCGTTATCCGGTGCAGTACGTTTTGCGACCGAATCAGAATTTCAGAGGCTATGCAGGACAAATCACATCCGGCCGGATCGCCGTAGGTGAAGAAGTTGTAGCGTTTCCATCTGGTTTAACCAGCAAGGTTAAATCAATTGTGACAATGGGAGACGATCTGCAGGAAGCAGTAACAGGTGAATCAATTGTCCTAACGTTGGAGGACGAAATTGATATCAGCCGTGGCGATATGATTGTGCGACAGGGCAACTTACCCACCAAAGACAATCGGATTGATGCTACGATTTGCTGGATGAACGAAACCCCCTTTGATCCAGATGCCAACTACATGCTGATGCATAATACTCGCTTGGTGCGCGCCATGGTGACCAAGCTCAACTACAAAGTTGATGTCAACACCATGAAGCGCGAAGATGCAGACGGGCTGCAACTCAATGAAATCGGTCGGGTTCAGCTCACCACCACGCAACCGCTATTCTTTGATTCATACAACAAAAACAGGTTGACCGGCAGCTTCATTTTGATTGATCAGGCCACCAACACAACCGTAGCGGCCGGTATGATCAGGGGGGCATCGCGCGAGGTTGACGACTTGGTTGATGTCACGTCTGATGAGCAGGAAATCCGTCGAGCACGCTCAGAAAACGTGGTATGGGAGGCTGGTGCACTTTCGCTTGAAGAACGTGAATCCCAGAACAATCATCAGGCGGCCGTGCTCTGGTTCACTGGCTTATCCGGCTCCGGTAAGTCGACTGTGGCCAAAGCCCTTGAGCGGAAGCTGTACGAGCTAAACGTACAAACGATGTTCCTAGACGGTGACAATTTGCGTCACGGCTTGAACGGAGATTTAGGTTTCTCTCCGGCCGATCGCGCGGAAAACATTCGCCGCGTCGCAGAAGTAGCGGGATTAGGCTTTGCGCACGGAAACGTTGTGCTAGCCAGCTTCATCTCTCCCTACCAGCGGGACCGTGATTTTGCGCGCAGCATCTTGCCAAAGGGCCGCTTTCTAGAGATTTACGCCAAGTGTGATCTTGAAGTACTTAAGCGACGGGACCCGAAAGGTCTTTACGCGAAGGCATTGAGCGGTGAGATCAAAAACTTCACCGGCATCAGTGCCCCATACGAAGAACCCAGCAGCCCTGACATTGTGATTGAAACGGACATCGAGGATGTTGATTCTTCGGTGAACAAATTGATTGCGCTGCTTAGGGAAAAAGGGATCATCAGCGCGAGTGTTTGACCAAACAAATATTGTCTGGTCCGCAAGCTGAGCAAACACTTAAAGCTTCGCCGTCTTCAAATAAGTACCGGTCAAAAGAAGTTTAGCGAAGCACTAGTACAAAGGGGCTATAAATAACCAACAGGTTGAAACGTGCTCATCCCCTTTGTAGAGGGTGCTGCGTGTGATTTGAACTTGATGATTACTTGCGCCGCGCAGTACTAGCTAGCTACTTGAAGATATGAGACCAGTCAGGTTTTGAAACCCTGACTGGTCTTTTCTGCCCCTTATTTAATCGCGCTGTGTTTCAGCGGTTTCCCCTCCAATCCTAAAATCAAATTTTCACACGCCAGCTCCGCCATGCGTCGGCGGGTGTGCTCTGTGGCTGAGCCGATATGGGGCAAGACAAGGCAGTTTGGCAATGCAAACAGAGGGCTATCTGTTGGCAGCGGCTCTGGGCTTGTTACATCCAATCCGGCCGCTCTGATCTGCCCATTTTTCAGCGCGTGAATCAGCGCATTTTGATCGACGACACCACCACGCGCCGTGTTGATCAGGATGGCAGAAGGCTTCATGGCTTGCAGAGCCGCACCGTTAATCAGATGCCTAGTTTCGGCCGTTAATGGCGTGTGCAGACTTACAAAATCGCTCTGCTTGAGCAACTCGCTAAAAGACACTTTTTCCGCATGAAGCTCCGACTCAATCTCTGCATATCGGCCGCGACTGTAATAAATAATTTTCATGCCAAACGCTCTAGCCCTGCGCGCGGTAGCTTGCCCAATCGCCCCCATCCCCACAACGCCCAGGGTGCTGCCAGCCAAATCAGCCCCCAGCCACTGTACTGGATTCCATGTCCCCCAGCGCCCTTCTTTCGCATCTAAACTAGCCTCTGGTAGTCTTCTAGCGGTTGCCAGCAAAAGGGTCATAGCAGTGTCTGCCGTAGCATCGGTCAATACACCCGGCGTATGCCCCACAAGTAGTCCGCGCCGCGCACACGCCTCTAAGTCGATATTGTCCACTCCTACTGCCATTTGACTGACCACCTTTAAATTTAGAGCTTGATTCAAAAGGGGACCATCCACCTTAACGGTGAGCATAGTAAGCAGCCCTTCCGCCTTGGGCAAAGCAGCCATGAGCGCTTGGGTCAATCCGGGGCTTTCGGCCGTGGGGGGGCCGATCAGCACGTCATATTTTTCTGTCAGGGATGAAATCCATGCGGCCGGAAGTGTGTGAGAAATAATAATCATAAGTGAACCCTATTTGGAAATCGTGCGTAGAAGTGTAGGGAAGCACAAGCAATTGTCAAAGAATAATCAGATTTAAGCGGCTGTGACAAATTCACCGCCAAATTTCTTCTCAACATAAGACTAACTTGTTAAAATGAATCGATGGTAAATCACGATGATCTCCACTTTGTCATACGCGTACGTGGCAAAGGCGGCACCCCCATACACTACCAAGTTCTCATGAATCGGCTCAACAAACTTTACATTCGTATGAGCCGTGACTTACCCAAAGTTACCCTGAACTCTCAAGAATCTATTCGGGCTGGCTCACATATTTTGGACATGACCAAGTTCAGCCGCGTCGAGATTTATCAGGTGGTTGATTCGGTTCCAGCCTTAAAAGAGGTCGGCTCTACTATCTTGGGGACCATCTATCAAACTAAAATGCGCGCGTGGGATCTAATTGATCAAACTGAGCGAGAAGTTGACTTAACCACAAAAAACGAGGCTCATCTGCTGTTTAACATAGACTATCGGCAAGATACCGTTAATTTAATCAGTCTCTACAATCACACGCATGAAGATGAAGTGGTAGCGATGATTATCAAAAAGGGGACTGAGGCTAAGATTTTGCTGTTTGACTTCAAGCTAGAAGCCATTGATCTTGACAGAAGGAGCGGCCGGAGCGCATTCATTGATTTTATCAGGAACTTCAGAGAATCATTCGTACATTTTGCCGAAAGAAACCATCCAGATGGTCAAGTGACTCGAATTGCCCCAAAGTGGCGTCAATACTCAGAGCAAGTTATTTTCGATATTCCTGAGGGATTGACATACGCCAATAAAAACCACGTTCAAGACCTGCTCAAAGAGCTCTATGGGCTAAAACTGATTCTCGCAGCCAGCTTAATTGATCGCTGCCCCAAAAATTCGCCCGAATACAAAATGGCTGAGCGCCATCTGAATAAATATTTGCCAAGGGCTACTACTGAAAAACGATTTTTAAATTTTGGTGAGCCTCAGGTCACGTGGTCTAGGGTTGTTTTTGGGCTCCCCCAATTCAATGATCTTTTTGACAAGATGCCAAACGAGCCCGCCCGCTTGCAAGGCAAAACAAAAGATTCAAGTGGCGACGTTGAAATTGTGCTGCGCAAGGATGAATTGAGCCAAATCCCCAATGAGTTCAGAGACTTCTGGCACGTGGTAAAAATCGACCCTGATTAATTCAAGCAAGCCTATACTGCCAGTTTTTGACTGAAAAAATCACAGGAATCGACAGCCTACATGCTTGATGGTATTCTGTGCCACGTTCATTTTTACTTGGAGAAATACGATGACCTCAATTGACACCCGTGAGTTTAGAAATATGTGCGGCCGGTTTGCGACAGGTATCACGATTGTCGCAACTGAAGTGAGTGGAGAAAAACATGGCATGACGGTAAATGGTTTCATGTCCGTATCGCTGGAGCCCCCCTTGATCGTGGTTTCTGTTGCAAAAAAAGCCCACGCACATGATTTGATTGCGCAAAGCATGTCGTATGGCGTCTCAATTTTGACAGAAGCCCAGCAGCCATATAGCAACCATTTCGCGGGCCGGCCGGATGAGAGCCTAGACATCCCTTGGGAAGAACTAGATGGAAATCCAGTGATTGGGGGAACATTAGCCCAAATGAGTGCCAAAGTTGTTGATGCACATGAAGCGGGTGACCACACCTTATATATAGCTGAAGTAACCAGATTCAACTATAGTGAAGGGAAACCTATTCTTTACTATTACACCGGTTACGAAGAGATAAAATAAAGTCAAAAAACTGTCGATAAATTTTGCAGAGGTGAATTCAATTTGAGTTGGTTTACAACCAGCTTCAAAATACCTAAAAAGTTAGAACTTTAGTCACCTGTTTTTCTCTAGAAAAAGAGCCTACATGGGTCTATTTCGTCATTGAGCCACAAACTGCATTAAGATTAAATTGCAGCCTGATATAGGCAACTAAAACTGTTGTTCAAATTTGCTGCATGTTTGCACCCTTTCTTTATGCACAATCAACCTACCAAAACGACACCAACGCGATCTTTTGATGAGACCACTGCGCTGCTCAATCAAATCAGCTCCATCAATAATGACATCATTTTTTGCTGGGATTCAATCAAAAGGAATCAGCTTGTTTTCGTCAGCCAAACTATTGAGAAATTGGGCTACCGGACTGCAGAATTTATCAATCAAAAGATAGATTTTTCTAAGGTTGTTCAAGAAAACGCCCGAGAAACCTCAACTCTAATCGGAGCAGACGGAAAGGAATTCTCAATTAGAACAAAGAGTGGAACCTTGAATATGGGTGATACATCGTGCTTTGTATTAACGGTTTCAGATCTTGTTGCTAAAAAATCCACAAATAATCAACCTGCCATAAAATCCCATGATCATACCGCCTCGTGGCAGATTGTTGAAAATAGCGATGTTGTGTTCCTGCGCTGGAAAGCTGACTCTACTCTGAGCCTCGATTTTGTAACACCGAACATTTCATCATTTGGCTACACTCAGAGTGAATTTCTGGCAGAAAATTTCAACTTTTTGTCAGTATTGCATCCTGATGATCAACCGCATTTCGTAGCTGATCTGCTGAGGATTATCGACACAAATAAAAGTACATTCAAACAGGAGTTTAGACTGGTTAAAAAAAATGGGAATGCTTGCTGGGTTGAAAATCGCATTGTTATCAACCGGGATAAAGATGGTAAAGCGCAAACAATTGAGGGGGCAATTTACGACAATTCTGAACGCAAACAGGCTGAATCGATTTTGACGATTTTAGCAAGGGAGAAGGAGCTACTTGCATCAGAGAGCGAGCATTTCTACAAACTATCAGTCAAGCTAAGCAAGTTGGAGGAGCCTGAACTAATCCACGAATTGGTAAAAGATAGTGTCAAATCGCTGACCAAATCAAATCATGTTGAAATCTATCTTCATCAGGATGGCAGCCACCTTTTAAGCAGTGTCGAATCAGATGAAGATGGTGAGCATTGGGAGTGGGAGATTGATCAATCATTTGCAGGCAGGGTTTTTAAAACAGGTCAAACAGCACAGATAAATCAGTATCATGAAGAGCAATTTGCAGACACTAAAAGGCTTAAGCAAAAGGGCTATACTCAGGGCATGTGTGTACCAGTCGTGTACAACAATAAATCTGCTGGGGTGCTTTTAGCGGCAAGAAAAAGCGGCCAAACCTACACAGAAGATGAGCTACTTAAGTTAGAACGTATTGCAGCGATTTTCATGACCCATCTGAATTCGAAGCAGCTTCGTGAGCAAATGCAAAACAGCCTTTCAAGGGTAACTGAGCAAGCATACCGCATGGACTTGCTGAATGAGCTGGCACTGTTTTTAAGTCAGGCAGAAAGTTGGCACGAAGCATTTAGGGTTACAAAAGATTATATTTTTGACATGATCCCGTGTGATCGATGCAGCATGATCCTTCTAGACGATAAGAAGGAAAATTGGTCTGTTTTCGCGATAGATGGTGCCTTGGCTGATGAAACGCCGATTGGCAAGAGCCCAATTAGTGGCACGCCAATAGAACAGCTGACGTTAGGATCAGCCGTCATTCGCTTGTCCAATTTAGCGGCAGAAACGAGTCCCGTATTGCAAAAAGTCTCATCTTTAGGGCTTTCTTCCATTATGTACGGCCGTTTAAGCATCAGCAACGCAGTCATTGGCGGCTTGATCATTTCCTCTTTCGAAAGCGAAGCTTTTGACGAGTACGATGAGATTGTCTTCCATCAAGTTGCTACCTTGCTCTCTAAGACGCTAGAAAACATTCAGCTTCTTGCTAGAACCAAGATGGCTCTGGAACAAACCGAACAAAAATCGGCCGAAATCGAAATCATTAATTCAGTTTTCAATCAAATCATCAGCGCCTCTACCCTAGAAGAGGGGTTAAGCCAAGCAGCGGAGGCATTCTTATCCGTTATCGAAGTTGACCAGACAAGAATTACATTGCTGAATAAAGATGAAACGGATTTCGTAGTTATCGCGGGCAAAGCCAAAGACGCAGATTGCGAAATCCCTTTGGGAAAGCACTATTCGGTTCAAGATGACAGAATTGCTGAAACTTTATTTAAGACGAAAACAAGACTGATTATCTACTCAGATCAACCCAAAGACACCCCCTACCTTCAAATTCTAGATCATGAAACCAAGTCATTTGCAATATTTCCAATTATTGCGGACCGGGCCATCATCGGCACGGTAAACATTTATTCGATGAGTCATGTCGTGCGTTTCAAGAACGAGGAGCTTGATTTCATTCAGTCTTTGGTCAATCAGATTTCAGCCGCCATTCAGAACTCACAGCTTCTAGAGCAAAGCACCAAAGCGCTGGCTGCACTCAAAATACAGCAGCAAGCCTTGAAACAAAGCGAAGAGCAATTCCGCAAAACAATCGCTTACATGCCGGTTCCAGTAGCAATTTCAGATGCGGACACAGGCATGCTTTCTTATGCCAACGATGCATTTTGCCAGTTGTTTGATTACAGTTTGGAAGAGGTGCTTGGAAAAACGAGTCACAAGCTTTATCACAATCCAAGCGATCGGAATTTGATTATTCGCGAAATCAAACAGCATAATGTGGTTGATTCTTTAGAAATTCAGTTTTGTTCTTCAGATGGAAACCCGTTCTGGGCAGAAATTTCAATCCAGCCGATCAATCATATGGGGAAGAACGCTATACTCAAAAGTTTCTACAACACCAACGAACGCAGGCTAGCGGAGGAGGCGATGCGGAACGCCAAGGAAGCAGCTGAAGCGGCCGCACAAGCTAAAAGCGACTTTTTAGCCAACATGAGCCACGAAATCCGCACCCCCATGAACGGCGTAATCGGTATGACCAGCTTGCTGGTTGAGACATCTCTGGATGATGAACAGCGGAGCTACGTTGAAACCATACGCAATAGTGGAGAGTCTCTGCTTACCATCATCAACGACATCCTTGACTTCTCAAAAATTGAGTCTGGAAAACTTGAATTTGAGCGACAACCGTTTGATCTGCGGCGCAGTCTTGAGGAAGCGCTTGACCTCATTGCACCCAAGGCCCATGAAAAAGGGATCGAGCTCATGCTCATTTATGAAGATAACGCCCCAGAGTGGATTGAAAGCGATGTCACTCGCATTCGTCAGATTGTAGTCAACCTGCTGTCTAATGCGGTCAAATTCACCTCGAAAGGCGAAGTCATACTGCAAGTCAGCAGCGATTTTGAACGGAACGGCATTCAAGAAATTCAGTTTGAGGTCCGTGATACAGGTATTGGTATTCCACCAGACCGCA
The DNA here is from genome assembly GCA_039199965.1 of Chloroflexota bacterium. GTDB lineage: Bacteria > Chloroflexota > Anaerolineae > Promineifilales > Promineifilaceae > WTJY01. Next base: position 10,375 of record JBCCSO010000034.1, read on the forward strand.
TGAACAGGCTGTTTAAATCGTTCAGCCAAGTTGATTCATCTACGACCCGCCGCTTTGGTGGAACCGGTTTAGGGCTAGCGATCAGCAAAAAACTAAGCGAAATGATGGGTGGCACCATGTGGGTTGAGAGTCAGTTGAACGAGGGATCTACCTTTTCATTCACAATCATGGCTCCTCCGGCCGCGGTGCAGGACATTGCGAAAAAACATATTGAGCCAAGCATCTTGGCGGGCAAACATGCATTGGTCATTGATGACAATCAAACCAATTTGCAGCTTATTGAGAAATACTGCATGAAATGGGACATGATCACAACTTTGGCGGGCTCTGGTCCCGACGGCATCCGTGCCCTCAAATCTGAACAAGCATTTGACATCATACTTTTAGACTACCAAATGCCACAGATGTCTGGTCTGGACATGGTCCGCTACCTACAAGAGCAAAAATTTGACACTCCCCCAATGGTATTGATCACATCTGTGGGGAATAGAGAGGTCAAAATCGAAGCTGAACAGTTAGGCGTTGAAGGGTTTATTTACAAACCGGTTAAGGTTTCTCAACTTTTAAACAGCATGCTGACCATCTTTTCTGAAAAGTGGTCAAGGAAGAAAAAGACGACAAAAACAGCTGATTCAACGCACAAGCTCGCCCAGCAGCACCCTCTACGTATATTGCTTGCGGAGGACAATGTAGTCAATCAAAAGGTTGCTAACCGCACGCTTGAGCGATTGGGCTATAGGATTGATGTAGTAGCCAATGGTCAAGAAGCGTTAGAAGCGGCCGAACGTCAGTCGTATGATCTTATCCTTATGGACGTTCACATGCCTGTAATGGATGGACTAGAGGCCTCTCGTCAAATTATCAAGATGTTTGGCAACAGTAAAGCTCCAATGATTGCAGCCTTAACCGCTGGTGTCATGCAGCAAGATCGCGACTTGTGCAAAGAGGCTGGCATGCAGAAGTTCCTGTCTAAGCCTTTCCGCATTGAAGATTTGGTTGATTTACTCACAGAGGTCAGCGAAGAGCGTAGAGGGAAGGAGCTATTTAGTTAGTTTCTGAGTGCCAGTAAGATAAAGGGACTAGGTTACGTCACGGTTCAGGAGAAACCCTAGCGACTAGTGGAGTGATTGATGTCAAAGTCAGAAAAGAAGAGAAAGGGGCGCCAAGCAAAACAAGAGCGTCGCAAACAGCTTAAAAGACAGAAGCTTATTAATCGAATTTTATGGTTTGGCCTACCGTCTATGGCAGTTATGGGCCTAATCGTATTTGGTGTTATTCGTCAGGCAAACCAGCCACCGCTTGACGTGTTAGCAAATTTAAGGTTGACCAATATTGATGGGAATCCAAGTGCCCCAATCACCATTGTCGAATTTGGCGATTTTGGCTGACCCGCCTGCCGCCAATGGCACCTGTCAGGTGTTAAACAACAGCTACAAGCAGAATTTGGAGACGAAATCAACTTCGCGTGGATTCATTTTCCAGTGATTACCGCAAACTCACCTAGAGCGGCCGAAGCATCACAATGCGCGGCCGATCAAGGACAATTTTGGGAGTATCATGATTATCTGTACGAGCAGGCCACCGGACTAACAGAAGATCAGCTTGTTGGGTATGCAGGCAACTTGGGGTTAGACACAAGCGAGTTTACGAATTGCTTAAATGCAGGCACCCATCGAGATTATATTGAAGAAGATTCACGCACAGCGCGTCTGGCTGGTGCACGTGGGACGCCTACGTTTATGGTCAACGGACAGCTTGTTGCCGCACCTACATTTGCGATTTTGACGGCCGCCATTCGTGAGGCACAGGGTGATGGTTAGTGGTGGGTGGTTTTTAGTAGATGTTAGTTGGTATATGGTAGTTGGTAGATGGATGAAATCTACCAACCGCTAACGACCATCCACCACCAACCAATAAATAACAATTCCCTTGCTTTACCGTAAATCTATTTTGCCTCCAACAGGCATCTTGGATAATGGGGACATGATTGCAGATATCACAAGTGAAGCGACTGAAATTGCAGCGGAATTAGCTGAGCGGATCGGCTCAAGAGCGGCCGAAGCGGACAAAGCAGGCCGCTTTCCGGCCGAAGATGGAATCGATTTAAAACAATACGGGTACGCTAGATTCAATTTACCCAAAGAATATGGCGGATACGGCTTTTCAATGCGAGACTGCATTGAGGCCCATCTCATTATCTCGAGCGGCAGCAGTTCAACCGGATTAGTAGCCGCCATGACCAGCAATGTCATTGGCCATGAGTCAGACATCCGCAACTGGCCCGACCATATTTTTGAAAAAGTAGCTCAAGCGGCCACCACAGACGGCATTTTGATTAACAATGTCGCCAGCGAGCCAAAGCTAGGCAGCCCATCGCGGGGTGGTGCCTTTCAAACCTTCGCAGAAAAGTCGGCCGATGGGAGTACATTCACCATCAATGGACACAAAAACTGGATCACCGGTGGCAAACATCTGAGCCATATGATTGTCAAATTGGGTTCAGAAGATGGGATCATTAATATTTTGGTTGATGCAAACACGCACGGATTGCGCTGGGAGCATACGTGGGGAGACGCGCTCAGCCTGCGGGCCAGCGACAGCAATGATCTCTATTTTGAAGATGCGGTAATTCCGGCCGACAACCTTGTTATTACCCCAGAAAACAAAGCGATACCCAACAACTGGTTTGCGCTCCTCATGGCAGCTACATATTTAGGTGGCGGATTGGGTGCGCGTAACGCCATTGTCAAATATGCGCTTGAGCGTGTTCCCACAGCGCTCGGTCGGCCGATTGCAACGCTACCCGGCATTCAGCGGCAAATTGGTGAAATTGATACAGAGCTGCAGGCGGCCAAAGCGCTGCTTCTGGATGTTGCCAGCATGTGGGAAAGTGGCGGTGTCAACATGGAATTGCGCAAGGCGATGCTCCCGCGCATTGCGGCCGCGAAAACGGTAGCCATCGATACAGCCGCACGTGTCACCGACAAAGCTTTGCGCGTCGCTGGTGGGGCCAGCATCTCAAAAGATCTGCCACTTGAGCGCTTCTTCCGGGACGTTCGTGCGGGAACCATGCATCCCCCTTCTGGTGATGCAGCATTGGAGATGGTCGGTAAAGCGGCGTTAGGGCTGTAAACATCCCCCAAAAACAAAAAAAACCTGACAGGTTCGGGGAACCTGTCAGGTTTTAAAAATTCTGAGTCAAACTGAGTTTAATTGTCGCTTTCGCTGTCATCTTCCGGCTGGGGAACAACCGGAGCGGGGGCAGGAGATGTGTCCACGGTTGGAACAATTCCCGGGCCGGGCAAGACTAGCGTGGGCACGGTACCTTCTGGTGTAAAGATCACTTTGTCCGTAGGCTGCAAAGCATCAGCGTTGGCCTGAATGATCTGCAGTTGCAAATATTCAGCGCTGTCTGAGTACAGTTCAGCTAGTGCCAAGTCGATAGCGATGCTGGCTTTAGCCTGTTCGGCCGCAGCTGAAGCCAAGGCTGCGTTAATTTCAATCTCACGCTCGGCCGCAATCAGCTCATTGGTCTTTTGCGACTCGATCGTTTGGCGCTCAGTCTCTAAACGAGCCAGATCATTGGCGCGTTCCGCTTCAATTACAGCCAATTGAGCTTGAAGACGCTCTTGCTCAAGCACCGCTAACTGAGTTTGCTGACGTGCCTGCTCTTGAATTCTCGACTGCTCAACCTTGATTTCACCCTCTTGGCGGGCCTGCTCTGCCAAGGCCTCTGCACGTTGGCGCTCTTCGTCTTGGGCCGCTTTTTCAGTAGCTAAACGGCTTTGTACGATGGCATCCAAGGCAACTTGCACTTCTGGTGACAAAATAACTTCTGGTACAACCAAGTTTCGAATTGAAAGGCCAAATTCGGCCGCTAATTTATTCGTTTCTTCGTCCACACAAGCTCGCAAATCATCACGGGCCGTACCGATAATGTTGTCATCAAACGTCCGATCACCCACGCAAACTTTCATAGCCTGCCGGGCCAAATCAGATACTCTGTTTGCGGCCAACGTATCATCTTGATAGATGCTACGGTAAAGTGACCAGTTGTTACGAACTGTATCAAAATCTGTTGGGCGGAAAATATCACCGCTAACGGTTAGACCAATCCGCTGTTTGTCTTTGGTAATAATTTCAGGATCGGTAACGGTAAATGGAACACCGTTTCTTGAAATAGTTTGAACATCCACGTACAGGCCGAATGCTGAATACACACCGGCCGGAACCACTTCTTCAATTCGACCGGCTCGGAAGCGTACACCAATTTGGTCTTCTTCAACTCGTTCTAGAAAATAGAAGAACTGTCCCAAAAATGTAAACAAGAAGCCGATGATGACGATTCCTAGGATCAAGAAGGCGACCCACCGCAGGCCACTCAGACGATTCGTCACATTATCCATTTGTGTCCTCCACAAGAAAAAATGTTGCTGCTTTGATTAAGATTTATCTCTGAACAATGATCCAAACAAAGATTTGTATGGTGACATGAACCATTTAAATTGTACAGATTGATAAATAGCAGGCTGCAGGTGTGCCAATAGTAACACATTCAAGGCACCAACAGTATATTGGTAAAACCCCAATCGTCCTATGGAACAAACTGGGAATTTACGATCACAGTCACGGCATAAAACAAGAGGTTCGCATCTCACACACATTCCTGTTTTATTGTATTGACAGGCTACGAGTCATATGAAAGTTGTGCAGCCGTCTGGATTGATCGTATTAAAATAGCCGCCGTCAGCCGCATCTCTGCGGCTAACAACGGCTAAAGGGTTACAGTATGCATTACGACCAACTTACTCTGGGGTTTCACAAATCCGGGGAATTGTTAAACAGGCTCTAGTGAGTAACCATCTTTTGAATCTAGAATTTTCCAGCCGAGGTTTTCAATTTCATCACGCAGCTGATCGGCCGCAGCCCAGTCGCGGTTGTTCTTCGCAGCCCATCTCTGATCAGCTAGGGCAAGCACATCTTGGGTTGGACCTTCTTGTTGAGCATCAGCCTCGGCTTTGGCGATAGCATCAGTCACCATTTGCATTTCTTCCTGCGGCAGATCGGCCGGTTCAGGAATGCGCCAGTCACCCAAGACATCAATCAAGAAGGTCTCCCCCGTTTTGAAGACTTGCTCTTCACCACCGCGGATGATCGTCACAGTTCCGTTGCCCAATACCTTGCAGTATGCTTCCGAAAAATCAATGATCAAGGAGGTATGCTCATCAATTCCAATGATTGTGGTGTCCTCTGGGAGCATGTCTGTCAGTTGGCCAAAGCGGTCTTGGCCCATGTAGCAGCGACTTGTATCAAGGTCACTACCACCGTCTGAGTTGTCCCAGTGGGGAATAACGGCCGTTTTTAATCCGTACGGAGATAGAAAGTCCACCCCATCTTTCCAGTGCAGATCTTCACCCACTTTATAGATTTCGTAAACCGGCATGGTAAACCGGCTAAAAGCTAGCGTCGAGGAGCTAGATAGAAACAGATTTGACCCCATAAAATGACGCGCCTGAATCATGCGGCTGGCCAAACTGTTGCGCAGCTGGCGTGCACCGTAACTCGGGCTACCAGGACCTAGCAAAATTTCATCCGCTAACAGGATGGGAGAAACTACTTCAAAATTATCTGGGCTATAAGGCGTACCCCGCTTGCGGGCGGGCAACACATTAATGTCTGGCTTGTAGTTTTGCAGACGCTTGTCTAAAAATTCTTTGATCTTTCCCGCAACGGCGTCTGAATTGGGTTCAAAACCGGCCGGGGTTTCTAAAATAACAATATTCGGTTTATCTGGGCTGTGTTGGGCCACGTATTCATGGGCCTTTCCGCTAGATGCCAAGGTTTCGCCTGAGCCTAACATCACCACAAGTCCGGGAGTTTGAGTCATTGCTTTCCTTCCTAAGTTACTATTTCCTAAGTTACTATTTCGTCCTTCTAAATTGTTGCTTTCCAAGTCAAAATTGTGTTGACCAGTTCACGGGGCTTTTGAACATGAATATCATGATCAGCATCAGCAAACCACTGGTACGAAGCTTGAGAGATGGTGTGAATAGCCGTGTCTATCCATTCTTTACGTTCATCTTGCGCTTCGGTCCCACTACCGGCAGCACATATCAAAACCGGCCGCTCGATCTTTTTGTATAGCTCAACCATATTTTGTTCATACATATGCCGTACAATCGCCATATGGTTTTTGAGTTTTAGCCGTCTGTCTAGAATACCTTCATCATTAACCCACAGATTCGCCAGCGTGTTTTCAATCCCTTCAACCGTCCAATCAGGATGACTAGATTCTAAAATTGAGCGAATCATCTCCATGGAGGACTTGGCCAAACTAGGTGGTTTGAGCCGCTTTTCAATCGCTTCCCATGGTTGATCACTTCTGCCAAAATCAAGGAATCCACCATCCACCATGACCAGTCCGGCCGCCCGATAGGGATAATTTACCCCAAAGGCGGTCATGACGTTGCCGCCCCAAGATTGCCCAACCACTATCGGTTGATCCCATCCAAAAAGGTCCAGCAAGCGATTGAGGTCGGCCGTGATTGTTTGAAAGTCGTATCCATCATCGAGCTGTTGACTAAGACCGTGTCCCCGCTGATCAATTGCAACCGCAGCATGACCAGTTTCAGCTAAAATCCGGCCAACCTGATCCCAAGTTTGCGCATTGCTGGCAAGGCCATGCACCAGCAAAAATTGCTGGCTATTTTCCGCGCTAAACTTGGGGTTCCAACGGCGCACATTCATGTTGAACCCGATATCGACTGTTTCTTGGATTGGTTGTGTCATTTCGTTAAGGTGTTGCAAAGCTAATGCCTTCCTATTTTACTGACTTGATATAGCGGATTGGCAAACACCAATATTATTTTAAGGCGAGGAATTTTGCATTGATGGCACGATGCGTACAATTTGGCAAAACAAATCTAATCCATATTCCGTAATATCATTTAGACATTTGTGTATTTAACAACAGCTTCAGAAAGGGTAAAGAGACATGGAAAAATTTAAAGAAAATCTAAAAAACGGAGCCGGTGGAACGCCGGGTGGTGTCGGTGATTTTGTATTTGGGGCAGTTTTGACGCTAATCGGCCTCTATCTACTCTCAAATCAGATTCAAGTCAGTTCTGGCTTTTTCGGCTGGCGTTTAGCTTTTGGCGGCGGCGGTGGGGTATCAGCTTTTGGGCTCACAATGATCATCATGATTATTGGGGTGGTTCTAATTTTTGTCGATGGCAAATCAACAATCGGTTGGATATTGGCGGCCGGATCTGTTCTGTTTACCTTTGTAGGTATCATCGCCAGTTTGCGGGTCTACTTTCAAACGACTTCACTCTTTGTGGCCTTGGGTATGTTTTTGTTGTTGGCCGTAGGGCTTGGTTTGATGGTCAGAGGGATTCGACCGCATTTGTAGGTATTGATTGACGATTTTGAAACGGCCGGGGCAGCCTACACCAGTCAAGATTAACTATCGCTTCATTTTGAATCTAACCCAAAAAAGATTAATATTGAAGCAGATGAGTCTACATAATATTTTGGAAGTCGAATACCAATCAACATTTCCATAGTCTAGGATGGTTATCAATGGCTGAAACAAAAGGCAAAGGTCAAGGATTGAGCGAACTACAGCAACTGCGCAGCATTGTATTGGGAGAATACACGCTGGAGATGGACCAGCGATTAACAGAGTTGGAGCAGTCGATGCGAGTTGCAGAGACTTCACTAGGCAAAGCGATAGAAGATGCCAATCAGTTAGGGGCTAACGAAGTTCAGGCGGTTCGTGATTTAGTTGAAGACAAAATGTCAGAGCTTACGGCTGACATCAATAAGCAGCTGTCAGAAATTAGAGAACAGTTAAACTCACTAAACGAGCAAAAGGTATCTGCA
>JBCCSO010000035.1:0-17883 GCA_039199965.1 Chloroflexota bacterium
GCTGACAACTTAAAAGTACAATGCTATGAGCTAACGGCCAAACGCCAAGGGCTAATAGCTTATAGACATCAGTTGCAAGATTATGGAAAATAATGCTGTTCTTGAATTAAAGGGAGTCTCCAAAAGTTTTGGAGCGGTTCAGGCGCTATACAAGGTCGATTTTACCTGTAACGCTGGCGAAGTGATGGCGCTTGTAGGGGATAATGGTGCGGGCAAATCAACGCTTATTAAAGGGATTGCTGGTATCTACAAATTAGATGAAGGGGAGATTTTCTTTGAGGGCAAAAAAGTAACGATCAATAGCCCGCGTGATACGGCCGATCTCGGGATTGAGGTGGTGTATCAGGATTTGGCTTTAGCCGATAATTTGGATGTTGTTGCCAATATGTTTTTGGGGCGAGAGCGTTTATCAAGCGGCATTTTATTAGATGAGTCTGCAATGGAACAAGAGGCGCTAAAAACGCTTGATTCTCTGTCAGTGACTACGATCCGTTCGGTGCGTCAAGCGGTGGCCGGTCTATCGGGTGGTCAGCGGCAGGCGATCGCGGTTGCCAAAGCGGTCATGTGGAATTCTAAACTGGTAATTTTAGACGAACCAACAGCCGCGTTAGGTGTGGCTCAGACCCGCCAAGTTTTAGATTTAGTTCGTCGTTTGGCAGACCGTGGACTTGCGGTTGTGATTATTTCTCACAACCTGCACGATATTTTTGAAGTAGCGGATCGCATCGCCTGTTTGCGCCTAGGGCAGAAGGTTGCAGAGTTTATTCCGTCTGAAACAACCCAGCAGGAAGTCGTACATGCAATTACCGCCGGTGAACTAAGCTATGTTCCCGGTATGGTGGAGTAGAAAAATGAGCGAAAGTGCAAACCCAGTAAAACGTGGACCAATTGAAGCTGCTGGTGGTCAACAGCAGACGATGGGCGAATACATTTCGTCATGGTGGAGCCGGATTCGGGCGGGGGACCTAGGGTCACTCCCGATCATTATTGGATTGATTCTGATTATCACAATTTTTGGCTACTTGGCCTTCGATAAAAACTTCTTTACCGCCAGAAACTATGTCAACCTTTTACTACAGGTATCTGGCATCACCGCCATCGCAACCGGTGTGGTTTTCGTCTTGCTTATTGGCGAGATCGACCTTTCGATTGCATTTGTTGGGGCTGTGGGTAGTGTCGCCATGACCCTGCTTCTGCGGCCGGGTGAAGATGGTTCAGGCTGGCCGTGGTGGGCGGCCGTTGGTGTGGCTGTATTTGTGACAACGCTGATCGGTTTGCTCCACGGTGTGATTATCACGCGAGCCGGGGTCCCGTCTTTTGTGGTGACGCTGGCCGGTTTGCTGGCGTGGTCCGGTGTGGTCTTGATTTTAACTACGCAGTACTCGCAGGCTGGTACGATCGTTATTCAGGACCCTGTTGTGAAAGGCATTGCCAATTCGTTTTTGCCTGCTCTCTGGGGATGGATTGTCTATGCCGTTGTTGTTATCGGCTTCTTAGTAACTGAATTCTATCAGCGCTCAGTCAAAGCCAGTCAGAATTTGGCTGTTAAACCACTAGGTATTTCACTGTTTCAAATTATCGGTCTGGCCGTTATTGCGGGTGGAGCCGTATGGTATGCAAACACCGACCGTGGTGTGCCTGTCTCAATCATGATTGCGCTGGCATTTTTGTTTTTCTGGCACTTCATCGCCAACAGAACGCGCTTCGGCCGGTACGTGTACGCAGTGGGAGGTAACCCAGAAGCGGCGCGTCGCGCAGGTATTAACGTCAATATGATCCGCATCTCATGCTTTATGATTTCAAGTTTCATGGCGAGCATTGGCGGTATCATTTTAGCTTCCCGCTTGGGCTCAGTTTCAACCAATACCGGCGGCGGTAACCTGCTTTTAAACTCAATTGCGGCCGCTGTTGTAGGTGGTACGAGTCTGTTTGGTGGCACTGGCAGGGTGACGAGTGCAGTGCTTGGAGCGCTCGTAATTGCCTCTGTGGAAAACGGCATGGGTTTGATGGGCTGGAACTCTGGTGTAAAGTTTGTGGTGAATGGATTAGTACTGCTTGCGGCGGTATTGGTTGACGCTTACTCACGTCGTTCGCGCGCCTCATCAGGTATTGCTTAGTAGTTTTGTCAGCTTGATCAGCACGCTTCATGAACTTCGTTCATGTGCTTTCAGCAAATCAGCTTCATCAGCACGTTCGCGTTGCTCAATCTCAGCTGAAATGCTGATTAAGCTGAAACGCCGATCAAGCTAAAACGCTGAAATGCTAAATACAAAAGAACCTTTATTTATGGCCCTAGCTTCGCTGGGGCTTATTTATATCTTGGCCCTAGTGGTTGGCTTTAGCAGCCGACCTGCGGCCGAAACACAAAGTACTTTACCTGAAGAATCTCAGGTTGAGGCGGTTGCTATCCAACCAGAATACGATTTTGAGTTTGTTGATGTGGCGCAAGAGGTGGGCATTGACTTTACCCACAGCGCGTTTCGTTGGGGCTTTTCGGGTGATCCCATCGCGATGATGGGTGGTGGTCTATGCTGGCTTGATTACGACAACAATGGTTGGATTGATCTGTATGTGGTGAACTCGTATGCGTTGGCTGAAGCTGGGCAATGGCAGTCTGAAGAAGGTGGCTTGCCAACAGGTGCCCTTTATGCCAATGACAATGGAAAATTCATTGATGTAAGCGAGGCCAGCGGGACCAATCTGCCGATGCGTGGAAATGGTTGCGTCACGGCTGATTTCAACATGGATGGCTGGGATGACATCTACGTGACCACATCACGGGCAAACTTGATGCTGATCAACCAGCAAGACGGGACGTTTGTTGAAGTTGCGCAGGATAGCGGTAGCTACGCTTACGGCTGGCAGACTGGCACTTCTGTGGGTGATATGAACGGAGACGGATTGCCCGATCTGTTTGTGCCCGGCTATGTAGACATCAACAATCAAATTGAAGGGTCGGTGATGGGATTCCCAAATACTAACTTTGGGCTGCGTGATTTGCTGTTTATTCACCAAGGAAACGATGAAAATGGGCTACCTATCTTTGAAGAGGTGGGCGAGCAGTTGAATCTAGAGCCGGCCGGAATTGATGATGATGCTGAGTACGAATATGGGCTTGGCTCCCTGATGGTCGATCTTGATCAAGACGGTGACCTCGATATTTTTGTCGCGAATGATACCAATCCAAATCGACTTTATTTGAATGAACCGGCCGACAATGAATTTGGTTTTACGCTGGTCGAAGCTGGGGCGTTGGCCCGAGTGGATGATATCAACAGCGGGATGGGCGTCTCTAATGCTGACTTTAACAGCGACGGTTTCCTAGATCTGTTTGTAACCAATTTGGGGCAGCAAACCCATTCAGTTTATTGGCACGACGGCCGGGCTGGATTGCCTGCGTACATCGACGCAGCGGCCGATTTAGGCGTAGGTGAAATGGGTGTGGGGATCACCGGTTGGGGAACCATTTGGGCTGATTTTGATAACGACAGCGATCTTGATCTTTTCACAGTCAATGGGCATGTACCTATGGTAAGCGAGGAAGAGAAAATGCCGATTCTGTTCTACGGCAATCAATCCGCACAGGGTGAAACCGGCACGCTGTCTCTTTTGTCTGAAGAGAGCGGTTTGTTGGCGGTTGGGAACATGCACGGCCGGGGTGCGGCTCAAGCTGACTTTGACAACGATGGGGATTTGGATGTGGCGGTGACCCAGATCGGTGGTGCACTGTTGCTGCTGGAAAACCGAACCAGCGGTGGTAATCAAATTACGCTAGTGTTTGATCAGGATGTAGCTGGGGCTATGCTAGAGGCGACCCTGCCAAACGGCGAAACGCTCGCCCGCCAAGTTGTGATCGGCGACAGCTACCTCTCGTCGGCTGATCCGCGAGTGATCATTGGCATTGGAGATCAAGCGCAGATTGCTGAATTGAAAATTACCTTTGCTGATGGGCAAACAGAAATGCTTCCAAACCTAAGCGCGGGTGAAAGGGTTTTTGTCGATTAGCTATATAATTTTGTGAAATAGACATGTCCTCACCACTTTTAAAGGTCCAATCTATATCAAAAACATTTGGTGACTCGCTACAAGCGCTTCGTCAAGTGACTTTTGATGTTGCGGCTGATGAAGTGGTGGGGCTTGCAGGCACAAGTGGAGCGGGGAAATCTGTATTAACTTATATTCTGGCGGGGTTAGAGCAACCCTCATCTGGTGAGATTTGGTTTGAAAATAATCGACTTGTCTATCCATGGCAGCCGAGAGAGATAGGCATTGAGGTGATCCATGAAGAGCCTGAACTTGTAGATGAGCTTGATATAACGAGCAATATCTTTTTAGGCACTGAAATGGGTCTCACCCGTGGCCGGTGGTCAAAGATATTCCCCAGCGGTAGGCATATGAACCAGCTTGCTGTCAATATCCTTGATCGGCTTGGGGTGCGCTTCTCTAACCTATACGAGCCGGTTAAGAATCTTCCGGCCGAAGATCGTCAGCTAATCGCCATTGCGCGGGTAATGACGCGCAACCCAAAGCTAATCATTGTAGATGATCCTTCAGACCTGCTGAGCATTCACTATCAAGAGGTATTGCTCGACCTCATAACGGAGTGGCGCAGCCAAGGTGCCGGCGTTGTGTTTGCAAGCAACAACCTGGACCATCTCTTTTCAATCACAGATCGTATAGTCATAATGAGGAATGGGGCTGTAGTCAATCAGGTTCGTACGGATGAAACGACTCGAGAGAACTTGGTGGGCGCGATGGTTGGGAATCGATCTCAAAACTTAACCCCAGCCATCTGGGCACTTGACCGCTACTACCGAGCTAGGCAACAGGCGGAAAACCTACAAAGACAGCAGGGCTTGCTTGAACAAGACCTAAGGACTCAGGGTAACTTAAATCAACAGTTGGTTGAAGAGCTGGCAACGCAGGTCCGCGCACTCGATCAAGCCAACGCATCGTTACAGGACGCGCAGCGTAGACTGATGACAGAGCGTGAGCAAGAGAGAAAACACTTGGCTCGTGAACTGCATGATCAAGTCATTCAAGATTTGCTGGGGACCAACTATCAAATCGAGGCGATTGAGTCATCAGCCGATGATGATTTGTCTGATTCTTTGGCTGAAATCCGAACCAATATTCGCACGATGGTAGATGATTTACGCCGAATTTGTGGCGATCTTCGGCCGCCCACTATTGACAGCTTGGGGCTGGGTGCTGCTATTAACTCATTTGTGCGCGATTGGTCAGACCGAACAGGTATTCCGGTTGATTTAAAAATCAGCCAAGAATTGGGTCGGTTACCAGAAGCGATTGAGCTGTCTGTTTTCAGGATTGTACAAGAAGGGCTAAATAATATTTGGCGACATGCTGAGGCAAGCTTGGCTCAAGTAACTGTTGATCGGACATCCCCCCGCACCCTCTTACTAAATATTAAAGATGATGGGGTGGGGCTGCCGAAAAACTTTGACTTGGCCAAAATGTCGGCCGGAGGGCACTATGGCGTTTTGGGAATCAGCGAGAGGGTTGCTTTGCTAGGTGGCCGTCTTCAGTTGCAAAATCATAGCAAAGGGGGAACTATATTGCAGGTCGAGATTCCCCATCCACGACACAGGCGTTAAGTTGGCCTAATTGTTTGTTACGTCAGCTGCTTCACCTAAAGCCTCTAGTGCAATCTGTGGATCAAACATTGCCATTGGACCCCCTCCGATATTAACCACGAGCCGACTTTCGTCTAACGTCCTCACCCATGTGTCAACCGGGAATGGGAAGCGCGTGCCCCCTACAAAAATTTTCTCGAGTTCGTTGTTGCCCACATTAATCTTGTAAATGATGATGTCACCTGACGTTTGAGCTCCGCCTTGGGCAATCAGGTAGGGCTGATCATTCAAAATACGAATGCGCTGTTTGCTGCGCGGTAAATCACGATAAGATCGCTCCCATAGCTTTTGCCCCTCACCCGTAAACAGGAATAGCCGTTGATCATCTCGATCTATGTGAGCCAAGAGAATGCTGCCGTTGGTGTAAGCCATGATCTCGCTTCGATCTAGGTCAGCCTCAGGAAAGTTGTAAACCAGTCCTAAGGCATCTGTGTCAGAAGTAATGTTCATTTTGAACAAGCTTTTTGGTGTATAAACCCACAGATTTTGACCTGAAATCATCAGTTGGCCGACGATATTTGAGACAGATTCCGGCTCACCATTCTTGGAAATTTTCCATAGGTTGCCAGTTGAGCCCGCACTGGCAATAAACAAATCGTCTTCCGTTGATGTGTAATCAAGAACCGGCCCATCATTTTCAATCTGCCAAATACGCTCTCCCAACTCATTAATGCCCACAAGCATCTGGCCTGATGCGATCACAATGCCTCCTCCGGGTTTAGGAATCAAAACGTTGTTTTCTGGCTGGGTTGGAAATTCAGCAGTTGATCGGATGTTGAGTGAGTTATCTTCGTTAAAGTCATAGATAAGCCCTGGATCATTTTCTTGAGTCACAAATAGTTTCCGGCCGGATACAACCCCGTTTGTAGGCTTTTCAAGCGCAGATAGAAATTGAAACTCTCTGCCCGTTTCTGGGTCTATGGCGAAGAATTCGTAATTTTCAAGAATGCCAAATCGGCCGCTGGGTAGTTGGCCTAATGATTTAATGCCAGTGGTCTCTAGGGGCTTGACCCATCCGACACCGGGAGAGGCGCGCAACCGTTCTTCCCAAATGCGCATACTGGGCCATACCCAGCCTGCTGTGCGAGGATCTGTCCCCCAATATCCGCCTAAAGTTTCATTTGGCGCATGAGATCGCATCTCAAAATGCAGGTGTGGGGGCGTACGCGGATTCCCAACATCGGCCAAATACTGGCCGCGTATAACACACTCTCCGAAGGAAACATCAAAACTGTTTTCATCTAAGTGGCCGTAGAAGGAAAGTATTGTTCGGCCGTCAGTGAACACATGTTCAATAATGATAACGCCTTTGTCTCGTCCCCAGCCGTTTGGTTGTGCGTATGTGATCCGGCCATTGCCGATGGCGTATACTGGCTCACCCAGAACCCCACCAGATCGCCACCAATCTTCACCGGCATGGAATTTGTCATAGCGGGCTCTGAACACCCCAAAATCACGACCGCCCCGCTGATAGTTGAGCGCATTTGGAGGATCCATCGGGAAATCCATCGTGTCAATTTCACCACAGCTTGTCCTTATAGTGGGTAACGGCTCACGCTGCATGAACGCCACCGGATCACCTGTGATAACAACGGCTTCTGTTGTGGGAGTTGGGGTCGGGGTAAGGGTAGGGGTGTTGGTGGGTGTTGCGGTAGGGGTGCTGGTAGGTGTAGATGTATGGGTTGGCGTAAACGTTGATGTTGGGATGGGCGTATTGGTAAGCGTAGCTGTATTCAGTTCAACCACCTCTTCGGCCGGTTGCTCGTCATCGCTAAACGCGCAACCGATTACCGCAAGGCTCAGAAGTACCGTCGTACAAAATAGTCGGAAATAAAAATTATCCCATAAGCCAAACATTCGTTGTCGCATGGGGGAATTTTAGCGGCATTTAACGTGACTCAAAGAAAATTTTGAGCAACTATTTATGAATTGGGGATTTTCTACACGTAGCTTACTTTAATACATTTATTGATAGGATGATTGAGATGGTATCAGCGTCAAGCTCCAAATCGATATCGATTCTAAATCGAGAGATCAAGATAAAAGCAAAAAAGCGGCCGTGGATTTAATCCCGGCCGCTTTTTGTTATAAAAGAGAAAGGAGAGGTTTCCCGTTTTCTGAAAAACGATTAGTTCCTTTTTTCAGCAATTAAGCTGCGACCTCTTTTTCTGCTGGCTCGTGCCGTTCTACAGCAATCTTGCACTTGGTTGCTAGAGCTACTACCGCACCAACCACAGTGATTGCCACAACAGGACCGGTCAAAGGGGGAATTAGCCCCAGCGCGCCAACTGCTACAGGGATATTTACAATGGTATCCCCTTGTTCATTACGCACAATAACTCGGCGCACGTTGCCTTCTGTCCAAACAGTTTTCAAGAAGTTTTTCACTTCGCCACCAGCCATTTCAAACTCTTCAGTCCAAGTACGGCCGGTATCTTCTGCTTTAACATCTTCTTCCGTAACTTCTATTACTTCTGGCTTTTCAGCCTTTGCTTTTTTCTTAGCCATTTTTTGGTTTATCTCCAGTTTTGTTTTGCTTCTGCGGTTGGGCGATTTTTGAGAACAACTAATTTGCATGTCATCGTTGAATCACCTTGAAACCAACTCGTAAAATTCTGTTTTTAAGCAGCAACTTTCTTTGAGTTAGCTCTAATAACCAGCAGGTAAATTCCGTATCCAATTAAAAATAGGGGCCACCAAGGGCCAAATGTGTTGAATATGAATAATTCAAACACAACTCCCATCGTAATGCCGATGATTGAAAAAACTCTAATTGCCCGTTCACCATTTTTGTGAATAGGGTGAGTGTCCTCGAATCGGCGTGAGTGCATCATGCCACCAATGAACGATATCGGTAATATTGTCCATAGATAAGCAAATGCTTCTTGATGGTTAATTAGGTTTAACACAAAAATCATTGCCCCTAAAGCAACCATCGCAGCACCGGGTGCTGCCAAGAAAGACCAATTACTTTTATTATCGGCCGTTGATTGCAAGGCGGGCCACATCATTAAAGCCCCAATGCCGCTGACAAATAGCAGGGGAGCAATAATTGGAAATATGCTTACACCAGATAGGGTAAGTGCCAAAAGAACACTACCCGCTACAACCAAACGAACACCTGTACTTTGTAAAGGTCGAGACGCAATTTCTTGCTTTTGGGCTTTGTAAATCGTTTCGCTAGTCATTTATTACCTCATGGTTTTTATAGATTAGGCCGCAATTGACACTTGGTGCGGCTATTAGGCCAAGCCCAGTAAAAACTACCGGATGAAATTACTGGGGGGATGGCTGTGAGCCATTTTCAAAATTCTTGTGTAAACGGTTATTATTTGAAAACGACCCTAGTCGAAACACATAACCCTTTCGAACAACTGACTCTACGCCAAAGGTTTTACAAAGTTTCAAGCGAGTTTTGCCGATAATGTTTTATTAAGATAAACACGGAAAAATAAATGCTCAGCGTGGTTCGTGTAGGGTTGGCTGTAAGGCGATCTTAACGCTAGTGGTTTGTCAATTATGACCTGATGGAAATTTAAAATTGGACAAACCACTGTAGGCTGCGTTAAGGATTTTTATCTATCCGTCTTTGATGGAGCACGAGTGTTTCGCCTACTTCTTTTGTTGGGCACTTACTCACAATCGGCGAAGCTTTAAGTGTTTATACTGTGTTAGCTCATGACAATATCTGTTTGGTCAAACACTAGGTATAGATAATATGTTCTCGTGAATCGCCTAATCTACTGCAACTGTTGGTGTAGGAATAGAGGTGATTGGCGGCGGGTCCAATATCTCGTCAGGTACAAAACCAGATACATTTCCATTACCTGACAGCAAAATTGCCATGGGGCGGGTGGTTTCAAAATGGCCAAAAACAATAATCATGATGATCACAATGGGCACAGCAAGCACCATTCCTGTGACTCCCCAAATGGTGCCAAATATTGATAGCGAAACGAGTACAACAAACGGGCTAATATCAAGTGTGCGGCCGGTGAGCATTGGCTCGATCATGTAACCCACAACGATCTGAATGAGAAATAGCAGCGAGAGCAAAGCGATGAAAATGGTCCAATTCCCAAATTGAGCCATTGAAAATAAGACTGGAAATGTCACTGCAACAATTGAGCCAACATAGGGAATATAATTTAGCAAGAAAATGAGAATGGCCCAAAAAAGTGCATTATCAAGGGAGAAAAGCCACATGACAAGCCATGAGGCGGTGCCAACCATGATACTTACCCATGTCTTGACAGACACATACTTTTGAATCATAAGCGTGATAGAGGCAAGAACAGACTCCACGTTTTTGCGCCGCTCTGGATCAGAAAACATTTTCCCAATCTTTTCTGTAAATGTACGCTGCTCAATAAGCAAGAAAATCACATAAAACAAAATAACAAGAGCTTGACCAGCAATAGATGCGGCTTGACCTAAAAACGTTGTCATCAATGTTGACACATATTCAACCGCCATCGATATTAAATTGCCTATATCGTAAATTGAGTCTTGATTCAGTGTTTCTTCAGGCAGAAGAGACAAAACCCATCCGGGTAACGAATTAAGCAGCCGATTGAGGTTATCAATAATCAACGTGCTGTCGGCCAAAACTTCTTGCACAGTTGTTACCGACAACCGCATTAGACTCAAAAATCCTTGAATGAAAAGCAGAACGGTAATGGTTAATGCTACCCCTCTGGGAATGCGAACACCAAAGAAAACAATTTGCTCTACTTGATTGGTAATTCCATTCAACAGAAAGCAAATAACCACCGCAATAACAATAGGAATAATGACAGCTTTACCAAAAATCATGAGCAAAATTGTCACAATCGTAGCCATAATCAGGCCCGCAAAATTGATTAAACTCTTGTATGGAAACATTTTTTGGTCCATTTATCTACCTTTTGATAGTGTGTTTTTAAAGGTTCAGATCCACAGAAACTTAGTCTAGCATAGAAAAGTGACAAAAAAATAGAGCCAACCAAAATTCCTAAATTTGGCTGGCTCTATAATGGTTTTGCTAAATGTGCGCTCTTTGTCTAAGCGGCTTTTTCTGCAACAGGTTCCTCACGGGACAAGAAGGTAATCTCTAAGATGCCATCAGACAAAGAACCTCCACCTGTTTTCCGTTTAGCCAAGACGGCCGGAAGAATCATTTCTCGCTTAAAGTTTCCGATTGTTACAAATAGCTCATCACCCCTTTTGCGTAGTTTAACATTGCCACTTTCTACAAATGGAATTGGTATTCTAAGCAGATACGAACCATCTTCTTGCTCAATAATCTCTTGCACTTTGCCAGAGTAGAAAATTTCACTTGGATCATCATCACCAAATGTATCTTTAGCCATCTGTGAAAGTGCGTCTAGACCAACTACTTCTTCCGCATAATAGGGAGCATATTTAATAGGCAAGGGGGCAAACGTGCTATTGATTAGCTCCAGATACTTCTGCTGGGTCTGGTACTTCGTTTGGTAAAACTCACCCTGTGTCTGGTCTTTGGCCATTACACGATTAACAACGGCAAGATCAACTGGATAGTTGAATAAACCAAGGTAACCTAATGCGCGCTCCGCTTCGCGCATGACCATTTTCTCAGGGGTAAGGACAACCCGATAACTGCTTTTGGACGGGTCACTTAAAATCTCTCGCAGCTCTTCTGTCCCTTTTTGCAACGCATAGATGGCGTCGAGAATTTGAGCTGGGCCTTGGAGTATTTTTCCTGCGAAAGGTTTGATTGCTCGTATTGCACCTTTCTCGAACCGTGAAAGATGTGACGCATACCAAGAAAACGTATCTGGCATAGTTAGCAGTCGAATTGTTTCACCAGTGGGGGCCGCATCGATAATGATTCGGTCGAAATTTTGTTCTTTGGCCTGCTTATTAATGTGGAGCAAACAGACGATTTCGTCCATGCCGGGAAAGGCGGATAGTTCATCTGCAACGACTTTGCTAATACCGCGGCCGGCGATGACATTTGATGAAAATTCTTGCAACTGATCCCAGTAATTGTGAATATCTGCTACGGCACTAATTTCTTGGGCCCACAAGTTTTCCGTTACTTGAACCGGCCGTGCATCAAGCTCCATATCTAATGAGTCAGCCAAACTATGAGCAATGTCTGTGCTTGCTACAAGGGTTTTGTATCCAAGTTGAGCACTACGGAGGGCGGTTGCTGCGGCCGTGGTTGTCTTGCCAACGCCACCCTTTCCTAAATAAAGAATAAATCTCATGGTCTTACATCAGGCCACTATCTTGGCCTGCTCCGTCTTTGGTCTAATTTCAACGCGAATCATTTCGAAAGAAACGTCGGCCGAAATGCTACAGTCAATTTTATGCCCAACTTTACGCCTCAGTCTCTGCTTCCGTTGCAATCCTCTAATTTTAAACAGCTTCTCGCAGCAGGCAATTAATATTTTCATTTTAGTAGCGAAGGGCAAATTAAATAAAAATGTGTTCCTTAACCCCACATGACTTTTTCCAGATAATTCTCTGCCAAGCTCTTGAATGATTGTTTTTGAAATGCTTAAGCCCAATCCAGTCTCTTGATTTTACAGGTAGAAGAATTATCAGCCTGCTGAAACGGATGAAAATTCTTCTCGTGTGTCTGATTGCTAATTCCTATGCCATTATCTACAATCTCTTTAGTTTTCCCCAACACGATTTGAATTGGGGATGAAAAAGCAGATGGATTAAAGCAAGATTAGCGTGTTGACATTCAACCACCCACCGATCTGTTCTTTGCGTAGAAGAATGATCGACTCTCCAACACTTTTAATCATACAAGTTGCACGGGTTTTATGAAAGGAGTTGTTTATGAGCAACTGGACATCAGAAGCGGCCGAGTGGTACGCTGAAAAATATGGGGAATATGCAACCAATCGGCTTGGCATAGATCAAATTGATATTTCAGAGTTCTGCACAATTGTCGATGTCGGTTGTGGCACAGGCTCTGCTCTGCGGCATGCTTCTGCTAAAGCTGTTAACGGCCGTTTGATTGGAATTGACCCCATCCCCCGTATGGTTGAAATAGCCCAAGAACATACTAAAGGACATCCGGCTGAAGATAGGATTGAATACTTTAAAGGCCCGGCCGAAGACCTGCCGGTTGAAGATAATTTAGCAGACTATGTGCTTGCCTTTGATTCATTTCACCACTGGGTTGATCAGCGAAAAGGGCTGAGTGAAGTCAAACGTGTGATGAAGACCGGCGGCCGGTTTGTTGTGATAAAGGATGGTGGCTTGCCTGAAAAATCAGAGGCTGAGCACTCATTTCTAACCTTGATTAGCGAATCAGGGTTTGAGGTCATTGAAGAAATGAACGTAAAAGAAGGTGACGTCGTCTTTAAACTTTGGGTGTGCAAATTAAAGTTTTAGCAGCTACGGGAGCGTGTCCGCAGGCTTGAATCAATCTAGGTACTGATTTTAAGTTGATTTTGGGAGCCGGATCTAAGCGGAAATGTGTGTTTAAGTTGAGCATAGTTAATCTTTTCAATCGTTCAAATGGAGTTTTCTGTTAGCAAACATTGGTTTATCATAGTGCCCCTATGCTTCCGACACCGGTCCAAAAAAGAGTTAAAGTCATAAAATTTCCCAAGAGGAGATAGATCAATGGAAGAATCGACGAATAAGTATGATATTCGAATTGTTGCAGAGGCGATGGAATGGGTTGAACACAAAACCAAACCCATCTTTGTTATTGTAGCCCTGATCTTGTACGTTATTAGTTTGGTTCGCTTAGGGGGTGACATTAATCCCATTACCGAATTGGACGCCTACCTGATTGGGGCGCTTTCGAATCTTTCAATTCCATTTGGAATCATTCTTTTGCAAGAGCTGGTCGAACTGGTTTCAAACATCCCAGAAAGCAACTTGCTGTCTGCAAGAAGGCAGTTTGAAATCGTTATCTTAGTTATTATTCGCAGCTTTTTTAAGAAGTTTGACAAGCTGAGCGGTTATGTGGCTGAAGGTGAATTTAACTCCACAGTGCAAGAGGCTATGATCAAAATTGGAGCTATTGTGGCGATCATGTTTTTCATTTGGCTCTTCCGCCGGATGGCCGATAGTGAATACCTGCGTGAATATAAGCAAGGTCAGATAGCTAACGAATATAAACAAATTTTGGTCATCATTTTAATTTGCGTTATTTTGTTCTCAATGATTTTTGTAACAGGTTCTTTTGATGATACTGAATTCATTAAACTCGTCTTTACTGGGATCATTATTATTGACGCGATCTTCTTACTTATTGCGATTTTGCGCGATAGCACCTTTTTGACTCTTGTGTTTGAGAGCAGCTTGATTATTGCACTAATTTTTGCCCGTTTTCCTCTTTTTGCTTCTAATTCTCTTTCTTATATCATGTCGATTATTGGGGCGGCATTTGCCACGGCCGCACTGTATTTGATGTATCGCGTGGCCGAGATTTTAGAGAAAGAATATTCAATGCGCTTTTCGGAAAGTAGGCATGCAAAGGGAAATAGTGGTCATGGAAGCTCCGAATAAGTAATCCCGGACACAACGACCAAAATCACATGAATAGCCACATAGAGAGGGGGCTACGCTGGGCTGCAATCCGGCAAGTCATTCTGTTTGTGGTTGGCACGGCCGGTATTCTAACCTACACCCGCAGCTTAGGGCCTGAGGGGATCGGCCGCTTCTCTATCGCCTTTTTTGTGTATGGCGCCTTGCGCGCTGTGGCCCAAGCCCCTTTTCGGGACGCCGTGGTTTACTTTCGGAAAGAAGCTTATACGCACGCGGTTTTTCTTTGCTTAATGGCTTTGGGTGCGGCCGCAATTTCTTTTACGGTACTTATAGCTCCCCTAATCGCCAATTTTTATGAGAGCCCTGAGGCGGTGATGCTGATTCGTGCGATCTGCGTCATGTTTTTCTTTTACTCGCTCTCAATCGTTCCGGCCGCCCTTCTGCTAAAAACATTTCGCTTTGATTATCATGAAACCCTACTGGCACTGTCTGAAGTTGTGTTTACCGGCACAGTCATTTTTCTCGTCTGGTTAGACTGGGATGTATGGGCACTGGCGACCGCTTATGTAGCTCAGGCCGCCTTTTGGGCGGCTGCTTCATGGTGGGCTGCAGGCTACAGGCCTAGCTGGGTGGCTGACTGGCAAATCTATAAAGATATTTTTCGTTATTCAGGTAGCTTGATGGGGAGTGAGATCATAAGCTATATCAACGGTAATGCAGACAATGCGGCCGTAGGGACCTTGGGTGAAAAACCTCTTGGTTTATACACATTTGGCGAAAATAACTCATCCTTCATGGTTTTGGGGATAGGAATGCCGATTTCACAAATCACGCTGCCAGCCCTAGCGGCCGTGAGAGAAAATGGGGAGGGGTTTCGCAAAGTTTTTGCTGAGATGTTTCGTTTGGTGTCTGTCATCAGCACGCCGGGTCATATCGGAGCTTGGTTGCTGGCTGATTACATCATCGTTTTGTTTTTTGGTGTCGAGTGGCTTGAGGCCTTGTGGGTTATTCGGGCTTACTTTACTTTTCGCCTGTTTCATACACTGCTGACAATTTCAAATGTGGCAGTGTCAGCCTACGGTCGACCAGATCTCCGCTTTAAACAAGACTTGATTCAGCTTCCACTTTTCGTAGGCGGCATATGGCTAGGGCTCAATGTATGGGGTTCAATTGAAGGGGTTGCATGGACTCTAGTTGTCGTGCGAATTTTAATGGCATTCGTTTACTTTGGCCTTACCGTTTACTTTACTCCGATTACTTTGGGTGATGCATGGCAGGCACTCAGAGCCAGCATGTTGGCAGCTTCTGCTCTGGGTGGTGTAATACTACTGCTTCGTTACTTCAATCCGTTCTTTTTTGTAGACCCGACTACATTCATGACAGCCGTGCTTCCGGTTTTCGTTTATGTGCCACTGGGAATTGGTGGTTATATTGCGGTTTACTATTGGCTTGATCCGGCCGGCTTCCGTGAGGTGATTGACCTAGGCAAGCGAGTTATCGGCCGGAAGCCGCAAAAGACGAGTGATCTTGAAGAGTAGCTTTATTTGGCTAATTTGCGAGCGATCTGATTATCATCTGGCTGGAACCAAGGCCGTTTCTGATGGGGTATAACCAAAATGCCGCTTGTATTCCCTACTAAACTGAGCAGGGCTGTTGTAGCCAACCTTGTATCCTGCTTCGCTTGCATTTAGCCCTTGGCGAATGAAAATTTGGGCTTGATCTAACTTGATCGATTTTGCGTACTGCAGCGGTGGCATATGCATGACGTCCCTGAAAATTTTACGGAAGCCGGATGGGCTCATATTGACAATTTCGGCCAGTTTGTTGACCGATACCACCTCATCTAAATTTTCATGAATGTGGTTGATCGCTCTTGAAATTTGCGGAATGTCCCCCCTATGGTGCAAAAGCCTCTGCATAGAGCCTGAACTATCACTACAGATTAAGCGGAAATATAACTCATCGAGTAAAGCTTCACCCAAAACTTCCATCTCGAGCGGATTTTTGACCATGTTTAAAATTCGGATCATTGTGTCTAAAATCTCATCTGTTAGTGGTTCTGAGTAGATTCCCGATGGGGCCGCACTCATGCTGGCAGACATGATTGGAGAGACTTTGTCCATCTTCATCAAGATATTTGCGATCCGGCCGAGGTCCATTTTGATCGCTAGCATGATCAAAGGTTTCTCTTCACTTGCTTCAACCACCTCAACCTCCCAAGCGATGGGCAAGAAGATAGAAGTGAATCGGCCGACGCTTAACTCCATGGTCAGGTCGTTCACCCGCCCAATCTTTTTGCCTTGGGCCATAATCACGATGGCAGGATCATAGACAGCCGGATATCTGTCGCCGCATTCTGACCCTTTAAACACATAAATACCCTCAAGATTTGTTTGCTTAGGTTCGTTGATTGGAAAGTCTGCTGTGGCCGCTTTGAGCAAGTTGACAAATTCATTTAATTTTTTTTCTGAATAACTCATACATTTTCTCCGAATGTGCAAGCATCATACAGATTTATACCGGTCAGATCAATACATAATGATTGGTTTGTGTCAGATTGTGCAAGGATATTGGCAGATTGTGTATTAATTATGCTTTGAGGTAGCCATATAATTCTTTTTGTAGTTTTTGCTTGGTATGCAAGCAAAGGAGTGAATGATAATGAGTAGCAAATGGACACAAGACGATATTCCTAATTTGGAAGGGAAAGTTATTGTGATAACGGGAGCAAATAGTGGTCTAGGCCTTGAATCAACCAAAGCGATGGCTGCAAATGGGGCCACAATTGTCATGGCCTGCCGCAATATGGCTAAAGCAGAAAAAGCCAAAGATGAGGTGCTTAGAGCCGTTCCGAGCGCCAAATTAGACTTAATGGAATTGGATAATGCCAGCCTTGATTCTGTCAAAGCGTTCGCAGATGCATTTAAAGCGAAATATGATCGACTAGACATTTTACTCAACAATGCCGGTGTTATGGCGATTCCACGCACGGAAACGGCCGACGGCTTTGAAATGCAATTGGGCGTAAATCATTTGGCCCACTTTGCGTTGGTAGGCCACCTGCTTGACGTGATTACGAATACACCAAATTCTCGCATTCACAACACCGCTAGTAGCGCGGCATTTAATGGCAGCATTAATTTTGATGATCTGATGGGCATCGAGAATTACAGCAGATGGGGTGCTTATGGGCAGAGCAAACTAGCAAATATCTTCTTTGCCAATGAATTAGACCGCAGACTAAAAGCGGCCGGGCACAACACTATTTCAAATTCATCCCATCCTGGTTTGGTGATGACCAATCTGCAGGCCAACAGCCTAGATCAGTCTGGAAATAGCATTTTAGAACGTGTTTTGTATGCCGTGTTTGGCAACCTAATTGCTCAAGACGTGAGCAAGGGTGTCTTGTCGCAGTTGTATGGCGCAACTTCACAAGAGGCCAAAGGGGGCAAATTTTATGGGCCAGAACGGATGCGTGTAGTTGGCTATCCGGCCGAACAGCGCTCAAATGATGCTGTGAATGACGCGGCCGCTCTTAAACGCTTTTGGGAAGTTTCTGAAGAACTTACCGGCGTTTCTTATTTGTAAAAATGTTGATGGAATGATGGGATGATAAGATGTGACTCACCCCATCATCTAATAAAGGACAAAATCATGAAATCAATCGTAATTACAGGATCAAGCACCGGGATCGGCCGGGCAACCGCGAAATATTTTGCAGAAAAAGGGTGGAAAGTTGCCGCAA
>JBCCSO010000036.1:0-17705 GCA_039199965.1 Chloroflexota bacterium
ATAAATTTGCTGGGCTGACTTAATCCAACCAAGTAGCTAAGCTTGCTCAAGGCGTCATGATCTAAATCCACAGCCCGTTCAAGGTTGTCCAAAATGATGACCATCTTTTTCGATTTTAGAAGGGTGCGAATCCGGCCGATTTTTTCTTTCTCTTTTAGCTCAGCAAACGTTAAAAGCCCCAGCGTAGATCCGATTGTGTTAAGCATATAGTCTAGGCTGTAGGTGCTACCTTGCCCGTTGGCGGTCAAACCGAACGACTGCTGTGGCCCATCCGATATCCAAATGACGTCATCAAAATGTCCTTCTGACAGGGAGCGAGCTACAACAGAGTGGGTCAAGGCCGTCTTACCAATTCCCCCCATCCCGTCAATCCCAATGAGTTGATTTCCCTCTTCGTTTGTTAGGGCATGATAGAGTTTATTTGAGAGTGATTCCCGGCCAATAAATGTGGCAAACGGTTGTTGAGGCAAACCTTCAAGCTTTGATCGATCGGCCAAAAGCTGATTCGCAAACTCATCAAAACCGCTGAAATCAGTGCATCTCCAAATTTTACCAAGCCAGTCACGACTCAGGTCCCCTCTTCGCATAAGGCTGCTCAACAACTGAGCAAATTCTTTTTGGCTAGTAGGCACATTGCCCTTACGCCAATATTCAAGTGGATTACCTTTGTCTCGACCTAGGGCAAAGGTAATTTCATCCTGTATAACGGAAATTTTCTTTCCCTCTTTTCTTTTGATGGTGTAGATTGCTTCAGTTAGTAGATCAGCAAACTGGTAATTAGGCTGTTTGTTTTCCATTTTCCTAGACTTTTAACGTTACACAAAACGAGTTGTTTTAGATTGCTAGAAGATTATAGCGAAAAGGAAAAAAGACGCGAAGCAAAGCTAAACATTTTTAGGCAACAAGATTCAGCCGATTTACGGTGCCAATCGGCTCAGTGCCCAATTGCCATCCTGCCCCAATTCATACACCATGCGGTCGTGAAGTCTGCTTTTGCGTCCTTGCCAAAATTCAAATCGATCCGGCACCAGCCTGTAGCCACCCCAAAACTCCGGCCGCTGCACAATTTCTTGATCCGCAAAACGGCTTTCCGTCTGGTCATACAGCGATTGCAGCACCTCACGGCCGTCGATAACCTGACTCTGCGGGCTTGTCCACGCCCCAAGTTGACTGCCGCGCGGCCGACTCTGATAATAAGCGTCTGATTCTGCGGCCGAAGCCTTCTCAATTTTCCCCTCAAGTCGAATCTGCCGCTCTAATCCAACCCACCAAAACGTCAGAGCCGCCATCGGATTAGCCGCCATTGCTTGAGCTTTACGGCTTTCATAATTTGTATAGAATACAAAGCCCCGCTTATCCCACGCCTTGAGCAACACCACCCGGCCAGACGGTCGGCCGGAGTCATCAACAGTTGAAAGCAGCATTCCGTTGGGTTCAAGCATCCCGGTTGCGGCCGCAGCCTCGAACCATTCACCAAACTGATCATATGGGTCAATCTGCATGTCTCCAAAGTCGATCCCAATTTCACTATACTCTTTCCGGTATTGTTGCATATCATCGCTCATAATAACTTTTGCCCTGTGGTTTATGTTTTGGAAAAATCTACTCTTTAGGAGTTACGAAATCAAATTGACTTTTTGTAGCGGCACCCCTCGTGGGTGCCCGGATGCCCTATGAATCGTTTTACGTAAGTCCTAGTCCTCAAGTTTAAAAAACATTCACTATGAAAGCGAAGATATAATCGGTTTTTTATTCATCACAAGAGCAGGCCATATGATCATCATCTTAATGGGTGTTTCAGGTTCAGGGAAAACAACAGTGGGACAAACATTAGCCCAAAAGTTAGGCGGCAAGTTTTTTGACGGAGATGATTTCCACCCGATTGCAAATGTAGAAAAAATGAAGTCTGGCATCCCCCTAAACGATGTCGACCGGCAGCCGTGGCTAGAGGCCATCCATCAGCACATGATTCAGATCCAGAAAGATGGCGTAACGGCGGTCATCGCTTGTTCAGCCTTGAAGCAGGGCTACCGTCAAATATTGATCAAAGAGCCCATGCAATCAGCCCGGATCGTTTACCTAGAAGGCAGCTATGAGCTGATCCTTAAAAGACTAGAGGAGAGAGCAAGCCATTTCTTCAAAGCAAGTATGTTACAAACCCAATTTGACACACTCGAAGAGCCGTCCTCCCAAGAAGCGATCATCGTTTCGATTGATCAGGAGCTTGATCAACTTACTGAAACGATTATGAGCCATTTAAAAGCAGCGGACCAAGGGTAATATCATGAACCCATATCTAAAATTTTTGCTTATCCTTCTTTTCTATTCTGCCCTGCTGATCGGCTGCGCGCCTGCCGCTGAAGAACGGATTGCCGAAATATCGACGTCTATTCCAACCGTAATTCCGCCCGACACACCAACTGCGATCCCAACTGCCACACGCATTCCAACCATTACGCCAGCTCCCATCAATACAGAAACACCGGTTCCAGTTTCAACCGTTGCCCCCTTACCTACCAATACATTCACTCCACTGCCAACCGATACGCCGACGCCTGAATTCTCAATTATTAGCTATGCGCTAAATTTCTCAGTTAACGGAGAGGCGATAGAGGTGTATGAGTTCGGCCGTGGTCCAGAACACCTTATATTGATTGGGGGTATTCATGGTGGGTATGAATGGAATACCGTTTTACTCATGTTTCAAATGATTGATTATTTCACTGAAAACATTGAGCAGCTACCCTCAAATTTAAAGCTTTCAATCATTCCGGTCATGAATCCAGATGGCTTACGATTAATCACCGGAAGCCCCGGTCGATTTTCTGAAGAAGATGTACCAACTAGCACAGACGCCGGCCGCTTTAATGCAAACGGGGTTGACTTAAATCGGAACTGGAACTGTGACTGGACACCGGTTGGCTACTGGCGAAATCAAGAGGTGGACGCAGGAACTGGGCCAGAATCAGAAAAAGAGGTGCTTAACGTGCGTTTCCACGTCGAAAATTCCAATCCGGCCGGTGTGATTTTTTATCACAGTGCAGCCTCAGCCTTGTATCCGGGTATATGCAACGGGGTCATGGCGGACGGAACCAATGAGATTGTGGCTGCCTATGAAACAGGGTCTGGCTATAGCCCACCAGCACGCGGTGGAACAATTATCGGATATGCCGTTACCGGTGGTGCAGCCGATTACTTTGCCACAAAAAATATTGCAGCCTTTGAAGTAGAATTAACTAATCATCAAGACACTGAATTTGATCGTAATTTGGCAGGCGTTTTGGAAGTAATTAACTTTTTAACGACTGACGATCAAACACCGGAGGAATAATATGAAACTGGTTGAAATTGCAACCTTCACTGATCAAGTAGCGGACATGACGGCTTTCTACAAAGCCCTTCTAGAGGCTGAACCAGTGGCTGAATCTCCAGATATGGCGATTTTTATGAATGGGGAAACCAAGATTTTCATCCACCGCACCTATGAGCCGCAAGAGGGGGAACTCCCACCAGAAAATCACAAAGCATTTTCCGTGCCTAATGTGGATGATGCTGTATCAAATCTAACTGGTGCCGGACTAAAGATTGAAGTCCCCCCAGCCGACTATTATTGGGGGCGCTCAGCCTATTTGCGTGACCCTGATGGTCAGCTGATCGAGATCACCACCGCGTAAAACCACAGCCCAAGGGTATGTGTTTAGGCCACGCCCAAGAATAAACTCCCCGATTTGGTCAAAAAATACGGGGAAATCAAAAACCTGATACTTCATCTCAAAACAGCCCCGTAGCAGACTTTCCACATAAGACATTTTAGCTCAATGCGTATTACCGTAAGTTTTCATCCACGTTATACCCATTACGCATCAAACAGCTTATCTGAGTAGAGTGAAATACTTTGAATTTATCCGCACGATGCCAGTTGCCGTGCTCCCCCATCTCCCACCAAGCCTGAGCGGTATTCAGCCCCATCAACCGTTCCGCTGGGTTATTCAGTTTCACTTTGGCGAACGCAGGCTCCATTATGAGATCGGCCGGGTTGCAGGCACCAAAGATCTTGAGCTGGCTTATCATTTTGAATCAAAAGACAAGACGCTTAACCGCTATCTACTAACCGGCTTCAGGCGTCATCTTTTCGAGATTCATGATACGCTTGGTACAGGAATTCAGGCTGAAATGTGGGACAGAGGCTGGACAAAGATCTACGAACGAAGACCAGAAGCCCCGCTGTCGGCTGATTATCAGGCTGAATTGGGCAAAAGGCTAGCAGATATGATTATTTGCCTCCAGCCTATTTATGCGGAGCTTCGTCAAGATGTCAGAGGTGTTTACCGCTAAATTAAGCCTGAAAATTCATAAGTCAGATTAGGCCAAGCTTCGGAAAAATGGGAGCTCAAATTCCCCTCTATCTGGGCTGAGCGTAATAGATTTTTTCTCACGATCTGAACCCATTTCGCGCGGCCAAGAAACTGTTACGTCATACGTTAAACCGCTGCTTTCCCGTACGGGCAGCTCACAAATAAATGAGCCATCACGGTCAGTAATGCCAGCCACGTGACTACGAATTCCTTTACAGGTCACAGTGACCTGTACGCCAACAATGCCAGCACCTTGCGGTTGATCCAGCACTTGCACCCTTAGCATGGTCGATGTTGTTTCCTCAGGGGTTAAGATATCTCGGACTTTGTCTGCGACCCGACCTATAGCCGGTGCACCCACATCCCGCCAAGCTTGATTTGCCTGTTCTGTTACCCGCTGGCTCAATGGCTTTAGCGATTCGCGAGTAATCTTGATAGCGGGCATTGTTTGCGGCTGAGCGGGTGCTGCGGGTTCTGATTCAGGTTCTGGTGTAGGAGGATGAGCGGTCAAATCAAGTGAGACCGGTGGCAGTGTAGTAACAGGGTCATGTTGCTGATCAATGTCTTCCACAGTCAATTTTATTGGTGGATTATGCTCAAAGTATGTGACTGGCGCAGGCACACGTACATCTGGGTCAGCCGCTGCTGGTGCCGGATCTGCAGAGCTCTCTTGACTTGTTTCGCTTAAGGCTGAGTTGTCAAAAGCCAGCTTTTTCGCCAAGCGATCACGCTCCGTGGCGGTACGCCGCGTTTGCGCTTTAAAAAAATCAGCAACTTGTGCGAGCATCAAACCGGCCGGTGAGTGCGGTGCAGGGGGCGAAGAAGGGTCTAAATTTTCAATATCGTACCCTTTTTGCTCTGCACACGCCGCCGTGACTAAAACCAGCCACTCGCACACCGCATCTGACGGCGAAAGCAGAAGATCATTTGCCGGAGCCTCAAATCGTTCAAACAGATCAGCCAGTGCTAAACGCAGCCCGTTTTCGCGCCCCACAGCTTGATTAAATTCGCGCAAAATACCATCGTCTAGCAAATTGGATGCAAGCAGTACACTACGGATTTTGCTAGCCAGTAGATGGCTTGGTGTAGATATTCCCTCTAGTAAAGTTGCTTGTAAAGAGGCAGCCAGTTGAAGCAGCCCAGCAACATTAGGTTCAGATTGAATCAATAGTTTTCCAGATTCCATAATAACACTCCAAAACGGAAAATAAGCAGGCCCGTTCTATCACGTCATGAAATCTGTACGCTTGTTGCTGAGAGAGGTTGCAGCCAATTTATGGCAAACTATTCAAAAGGCTCCTTTGATAAATGGCACTAAGATGGCTCACTAACTGACACTAGCCGGTAAATTTTGAAACTTATCGCGAAAATACGGCAGTGGTTCATATAAATCAGCCTGCTTGGTTTTTGATTATCTAGCAGGCCAGTCAGCATCGGCTAACTCTAGAGCAGGCTCCCAATTTTGAGTGTAAATTAGCAGAAATATCCTTATGACCTTATGTAGTTTAGGTTGGTTTACAAGTTAATGGTGATCTTCAGGCTTTTCAGCGGCCGAAACTGAATAGGTGATGCGGGCACGGGTGACAGCTAACCCGTCTACTTCTGTTACAACAAAAGTGAGCGGGCTTTTAAGGTGTTTTCCATAGACACACTCATCACCTACCTTAGCGGGTCGGCCCAAACGAGTTGTGATTAGACCACCAACCGTTTCAACCTCGGGAATCACCATGCCATCGCTGATGGCGCCCAACTCACGCAAAAGTTGGACCAGAACATCCCCGTCCACGTCCATTACACCCGGTGAAATTTGGTGGACCGGCTCCCGTTCGTTGTCAAACTCATCGCGAACCTCACCCACGACTTCTTCAACCAGATCTTCTAGGGTAACGATGCCTGACATCCCGCCACGTTCATCAAGAACCACTCCCATGTGGACGTGCTCATAGCGAAACCTCTCAAGCATGTCTTCAACCATAGTGTTTTCAGTCACGGTTGGAAAAGGGGTCAGCAAACTCTTTACATCAAAATTCCCTTTCCCATTTAGTGTCCAAGGGATAAGATCACGCATATGCAGAATCCCCATTACATCATCAATATCACGATTGTAAATGGGGAACCGAGTGTGAGAACTTGCAGCTACAAATTTGATAATTTCTTCTATCGGAGTGTCAACATGGATTGTTTCTACCTTCCGGCGTGGCGTCATCACGTGTACTACCTGCCGTTCGCTGAAGTCAAAAATATTGCGGATAATTTCTTCTTCATCCTGATCAATGAAACCACCCTCTACGCTTTCAGCCACAAGATGCTCAATCTCCTCAGAAGAATGCGGCCGGGGTTGAGCTGGTGGCAAATTAAACAGTTTCAGAAGCGAGTTCCCAATCCAGTTTAAAACAGTAATCAATGGCCCCAGCAAAAAGCGGAATATCCGCATGGGGGTTTGCAGTGTGATAGCTGTATCAACCGCGTGGCTCAGAGCAAAGGCCTTCGGAATCATCTCACCAATGACAACGTGCAAATAGGTAAGGAACGGCAGAACAATCGCAAACGTGGTGAAGTTTTGCGCAGCCGTGTGGTCCGTAAATCCAAACCAGTTTTCAATGTAGGGAACCAACAAATGCTCGATAGCTGGCTCTGCATACATCGCTAACCCTAGCGAAGCAATAGTAATTCCTAGCTGTGCGGTAGCAATGTACCTATCTTGTTTTTCAGACGAGACAACCGTGTCTAAGATATTCTTGGCACTTGAGTTCCCTTTATCTTGAATCATTTCTTGTAGCTGGCTTGGCCTAACCCCAATAATTGCAAATTCAGCCGCTACAAAAATACCATTAACAAAAATCAGCACGATAATAATTGCAATCGGAATCAGCCAGCTTGTTAAGGTGACAGCTTCTTCGGCGGGAAGAACAGCCCCTATGCCAAAAAGTGTCACAGCGCCCAGAAGGAGTGAGATAGCAAATTTCATGATTACGATTCCTCTTCCTTCTTATTTTTACTGGAGCCTGACCCTGCAACGCTTTGAGAAAATAGCTTAAAGACTTCTTCGTCCTCAAGCTTAGGATGATCTGAATTAACCAATGATAGCTCCTCAATTCCTTTTTCTCCGATCCTTTCAATTCGGATCGTAGTCCCCTCAATAACAACCTCATCTTTTTCAGAAGGAGCGCTGCCCAAATGGCCGATTACCATCGCATCAAGCGTGTCATAAGATTCATCTAAATGAAGCTCAAAATACTCATTGATGTCTGCAACGAGCCAGTCCCATCTAAAGCGCAGGCGCCCCTGAGCACCACGATAAAGTAGGTCAGCCTCATTATCAGATTCGTCTTGTAGTTCCCCAAAGATTTCTTCTATCAGGTCTTCGAGCGTAATGAGACCATAGGTACCGCCAAATTCATCAAACACAATTCCAAAATATTGACCGGCATCCTCCAGTCGGGTCCAAACGTCGGAAGCGGGCATTGCTTCTGGAATTAGCACGATCGGCCGCAAATCTTTAGGCAGCTTGGTTTCCCCTCGCACCTGCATCCTAAACAAGTCCCGAACATGCACAAATCCGACGATATCATCAATATCTTCCTTATAGAGAGGGATACGGCTTTTGCCAGAATCAAAGGCCAGAGCAAGGAGCTCTTGAACAGAAGAATCATTCGGCGCGGCTACAATG
This sequence comes from Chloroflexota bacterium, assembly GCA_039199965.1. Lineage (GTDB taxonomy): Bacteria > Chloroflexota > Anaerolineae > Promineifilales > Promineifilaceae > WTJY01. Next base: position 8,026 of record JBCCSO010000036.1, read on the forward strand.
CGACGACGTGGAATCATCACCTGTCGGGCAGTTAAATCCCGCAGGCGGAATGCATTGCGCAGCAGCTCTTGCTCCTCATTATCTAAAATGCCTGCGATATGACTTTCTCCCACCAAAATTTCAATTTCTTCAGGGGAGTGGATATGTCCGTGGCCACCCTCATGCTTCATGCCCAACGCCCTCAAAATCAGATTGGCACTCCCGTTACAAATCCACAGCAGAGGGGTCAAAACGGCCGATGATACGCGCATTGGAACCACCAATATCATAGCAATATCTTCCGGGTATTGAATTGACAAAGATTTAGGTACTAGCTCTCCTAGAACAACTTGCAGGGTAGTGGTCAAAGCCAATGTCAGGCCAAATGCAAGGGTCGCACTAATGACGGGTGAAACATCCTCAAGCGAGGATGCAATAACCCGCTCACCAAAGATACCCAAAACCAAAGAAGAAATTGTGATACCTATTTGTGAAGTTGCCACATAGTTATCCAACTCTTTGGCACTGTCCATTATAGGGAGTAATTGCTTGGCAAAAGAGTTCCCTTCATCAGCTAAGTAGGCAATCCGAGTTTTTCTAGCAGCGACTGTTGCAAACTCACCTGCAACATATAGGGCATTAAAGCCAATTAAAACTACGATAACTACAACAATAATAAGAATCGTTAAAACGGTAGTCATATTACGGTGTTGTCCCTCCCAAAGATGGCTAGTTGAGCTGACCGAAAACTATTTAATTTTGGATTACGGGTGTTAATTTTGCAGGCTTTAGGTATTGGCTGAGCAAAAAATAAATGCTCTTGATCATCTTCATCTAACTGTGCCAGACCAGACGATGCTTCATTTTTTTCGAACACGATTGTAATTTCTAAATGGTGTAGGTTGAGAAAAACCTATAGACCTTACTCACGAATCCAATCTAATAAATTTTTCTTGGATTTCAGGTTAATTATGGGCCCACCGGGATTCGAACCCAGAACCAAGCGGTTATGAGCCGCGTGCTCTGCCATTGAGCTATGGGCCCGAAAAAAAGAAGAGCGGGTAACGAGACTCGAACTCGTGCATCCAGCTTGGAAGGCTGGCGCTCTACCAACTGAGCTATACCCGCGACAGATCAATATTTTAATTACCTTAAGATCCTAATTTTAGCACCTGCCTAACCTTAAATCACAATCCTTCCCAGCTAAACTTCAAACTTAGAACAATTATTTTAAGCTTAACTTTTGGGAAATGGTTTAGTATGTTAATTCTACTTGTCGGGGCAGCCGGACTCGAACCGACGGCCTCTCGCTCCCAAAGCGAGCGCTCTACCAAGCTGAGCTATGCCCCGAAAACAGGATGGAAAGTATACAAACTACCAAAAACATTATCAAGGGGGAATTCGGTATTTTCGGCATGAATTATGTAATTATTCACTTTTATTTGAAGGATTTAAAGGGCCATTTGCTCTCTATTGATTGAACTATTGTTTTTCAATTGGAACCTGTGGAATTTTTCAAAATCAACTGTTTAATTGGATTTATGCGTATTTTTGAAATTGCTCTACTGGTAACCATTGCGGTTACAGGCTTCTGTGTAATTTTTCGCGGCCGACCGGCTTTAACCAAAAACGTTTTTTGGGTGTTAGCCGCAGTGGGAATACTCACTCTGATCATCCACTTTTTAACAGAAGGGTATCGGTGGCAAATGTTGCCACTATATGCTTTGCTGGGTATCTTGCTCCTCGTCGGCGCGCTGGTTTCATGGGAAGCTGCAGATTTAAAGGTTCCTCAAACCATCATTTTCTCTATGGGGATCGCTCTTTTGACACTCATTTTTACCCTGCCTCCGATCTTGTTTCCGGTTAATAGGCTTCCAACTCCCACAGGCGAATATACAGTTGGCACCTTGTCTGAGGCTTGGGTTGACACATCACGGACCGAGCTTTACGGAACTGATGACAGAGCACCTAGAGAGTTCGTAACACAAACTTGGTACCCTGCGGCCGAAATTAGCTCTGAAGAAACGGTTGATTACCTGCCCCAATCGCGCATCACAGGGCGTACGCTGGCCACACGCTTAGGACTCCCCGCATTCATCCTAGATCATCTTACACTGCTGAACACCTACAGCTTCGATCAGGCCACACCTGAAGCTGGACCATTCCCTGTTCTTATTTTCTCACACGGCTACAACAGTTTTCGAGGGCAAAGCACTACGCTAATGGAAGATTTAGCCAGCCACGGTTACGTCGTTGTGTCAATGGAGCATACCTATGGCAGTGCGCTCACCGTTTTTCCGGACGGCCGCATCATTTTTCACAACGAAGATACACTCGAAGGATCAGGAGAAGAGCTTAGGCGGACCGGCCTAACGCTGGGCAATCAATGGACAGAGGACATCTTATACGTGCTTGAGCAAATTGAAGAGCGGTCAAACGATTCAAACCATCCTTTTGCGGCCGCTGATCTAGATTCGCTAGGTGTCTTTGGACACTCAACTGGCGGTGGAGTCACATTTGACGTGTGCGCCCGTGAACCAAGATGCAAAGCCGCAGTTGGCCTTGATGCTTGGTTTGGCCCTACTCCCGACGCCGTTATCGAAACTGGATCCCGGCTGCCCAGCTTTTTCTTAATGTCTGAGTTTTGGCCAAAAACTGACAACACAAACAACATCAGGGCATTTATCAACAATTCAGACAGCGCAGCTTGGGCCACAGTTAAACAGACGGGTCACTATGATTTTGCGGATATTCCATTCTTGTCTCCTTTAACAACCCGCATCGGCCTTTCGGGCGGCATTGATCCTTACCGTGGCCAAGAAATTAATCGAGCCTTTGTCCGTGGATTTTTCGACCAGCACTTGAAAGGCATTCCGGCCGATTATTTAACCCGGTCGAATCCTCAATTCCCTGAGATCACCTTTGGAGTACCTGATGATGTCAGCCAAAATGACTTGGATTCCTAGTGCTTGGATCAGCACACTTCGCTAAAATAGGGATATGAGCGAACGACAAACATATACTGTAGAAATTGCTGGCCTTACGCGTCATCTTCCATTATTTGAGGTCGCCCCGGGCGTTACAATCGCCATTTTCAACATGCTTGGTGACACCAATGTTGTGAAAGCTGCTGCGGCCGTCTTAGCAGAAAAGCTGGGTGACTCTCAAGGGGAAGTACTGCTCACCGCAGAAGCCAAATCAATGCCGTTGGTTTATGAGATGAGCGCGCTGATGGGTCTGCCCTACGTTGTTTTGCGCAAGGCGTACAAGAGCTACATGGGTGATGCGATCAAGGCGACCACAGTTTCGATTACAACTGGGGCAGAGCAAACGCTGTTTCTGGACGAAAAAGACAAAGGGCTAATTGCAGGCAAAAAAGTAATAGTCGTAGACGATGTGGTCAGCACCGGCAGCACACTTAAGGGCATGCAAAACGTTGTTGAAGCAGCCTCTGGTATAACGAGTGATATCGCGGCCGTCTTTACAGAAGGAGATGCAGACTGGTCTCACGTAGTTGCCCTAGGCAATCTTCCAGTTTTTGTTAAGCATAGTCAGGGCGACTGAAAAAATAAAGGACCTTCAAGATCACTCGGAATCACCTCGCAGCCAAAACCTATGGTGAAGAATTTACATTGAATATTAGCTTTCTTCAGCTGACTTTAGATCCTGTTTTTTCGTCAGGTAGCAAAGAATTTCAACTTAAAAGCTATGCGACATTAAAGCTGGGAATTATTCACTACGCTTTAGATTGATCCTACAGGGGGATGCTTTAGAATGATCACATTTATAACTTACTTTATCTGCTTAATTTACATACTTGGGGCTTCCGCCTGACATGTGCTCAACAACTGCAAGAACGCACTTAGAAAGGCTCAGCACTGCCTGTAAGTGAAAGTCCTAATATAGAATGAATTCATCCTCAAAGCCCAGCCTCCTCAATCGCGATAGAAGTTTGCTATTGACTATCATCTTTTCTATCTTGCTATTCAATATCGAAGAGTATTTTTTTAATGGGCACATCACCTTCTCACTTCTTTACTCCATTAGCAATCCAACTACCTTAACAGGAGGGATTGGCCGAACCGGGTCGTTAGCCGAGGGAATTCTTGTAATTGGAACTTTATTACTCACCGGAGCCATCTTTTGGGTCTCATTTGTATCCGATAATAAAAGTAAGTGGTTATATTTTTTACTCTTTGCATTAGCCATGATGATCCAGTTTGGCTATTGGAAAGCGATCAATCGCCATTTTAATTTCCAAGATTTTTTTACAAACATCAATACCCCTAGTCACCTATGGCTGTTCAGCCTACAAACATTCTTTAATCCTTGGGGGTTTCTGCCAATTTCTGTTTACGGATTTTTCCTTTTCTACATAGAGCCCAAAGCCCCCAAAAAATTCCTCGCATCCTTCTCTACTATTTCCGGCTTAGTTGTTTTGATGGCGAGTGCTGCTTACTTCTTCAATCAGCCAAATCATGTTAGTTTTGCGTCCTCCTCCTTTTACCGCTCGATGGCTCAAGCTGCTTTTGCAGAATCTGACCAGAGAAACGCAATTAGGGAAGTTGTCCCCACTTCCGAAAATGCTAAATCGCCTGATAAAAATATAATCTTCATCATTGATGAATCAATAAAATTTTCACATATGAGCCTTTATGGTTACGAACGAGACACAACCCCAACTTTACGTAAGCTTCATGAAGATGGAAAAATTGTTCTTTGGGATGATGCAATCGCGACTACGTCTTGCAGCGTGATGTCGAATGCTGCTTTGATTTCAGGGATTGGGAGCTTGCCAGACACGGATCGACGTGTCCACAAAAATCCAACTATTTTTCAGTATGCAAAAGCAATGGGATATACAACTCACTACTATGATGGGCAATTTTCGAGACTGTGGAATGGGATGAAAAATGACGACTTAATCTTCGTAGATGCATACGAAAATAGCGCAACCCTTTTGCATCCTAGGCCAGTAGAATCAGATATTCGGATTGCAGAAAAAATCGCTCCGATTCTAGAAGATGGAGTTGGTCATTTCTTTGTTGTAAACAAATCAGGTGTTCATTTCCCCTATGAAGAAACATTTCCAGAGTCTGAGTTAATCTGGTCCGATACTCCCCCGCGGCTGCCAAACCGTAATGTAGCCGACATGCACAACGCTTATGATAACGGGCTAGCCTACAATAGCGAAACATTTTTTACACGTCTACTCAGAGATGAAAGCATACTCGACAACACAGTTATTTTGTACACATCTGATCATGGGCAAAATCTAGGCGAAGATGAAGACAACTGGTCACACTGTGGTGACTCGAAGTGGGAAGTTCAAGTTCCATTGTTTATCATTGGGACAGTACCTACAACAATTGATCCATCTTTCAAAGCTCATCATTTTAATATTTTTTCTACATTGCTTGATCTAATGGATGTGCCGAATGATTTACGAACTCAGAACTATCCGATTTCATTGTTTGAAGCCACTTTTGCCGATTCTGCACCCAGGTATTACTTGACCGGCTATTTAGATTTTTTCAGCAGTGCCCCTATCCTTTATAAGGAATAATCTAAAAATTAACCACTTGATATCTTTGAAGTTCACATTCTTTCAAAAAGTGGGTAAATTCTAAAAATATAAAGCTTTCGCTCAAAAAATGGGGAAAATGAATAAATCATCCACGCATGTCTATTAAGTTCTCTAAGCGATCCACATACCCAGCCAACGTCTTGAATGCTGTTTCAACCGGTTCCGGTTTGGTCATATCAATGCCTGCAATTTCAAGCGCTTCCATCGGGTAAACACCCCCTCCGGCCTTCAGAAAGTTCAAGTAGTCCTCGGCCGCGCCCGCTTCACCAGACAAAATCCGATCAGCAAGCGCATGAGCCCCTGCGATACCGGTAGCGTACTGATAAACGTAAAACCTTGAGTAAAGATGGGTATGGAACTGTGCCCACGTAATGCCGATGCGATCTCGATCCATGACAACCTCATCCCCGTAACCCTCAGCAAACAGGTCGGCCGTGATGTTGGTCAAAATGTCGGCCGTGAGCGGTTGCCCTTGCTCCACCCGTTCGTGCATAGCGAGTTCAAGTCGAGCCAACGTAGGCATGATGAAAAAGTAGCGCAGGAAGTTTGCCATCGCTTCTTCAATGATGGCGATTTGAAATTCCGTCTCATCATGCTTTTGCAGGAGGTCTGCACGCACCATCGCCTGATTAAAATTCGACGCAGTTTCAGCCACAAACATGCCGTACTGTGCATTCAGATAGTTTTTGTGGTGTTCCCACGTCAGGTACGAATGCATCGAGTGACCCAGTTCGTGAGCCAGCGTGCTCATCCCAAACAGGTCTTCCGTGTAGCTCATCATGATGAATGGTTTTGTACCACCGCGTCCGGCCGAAAACGCACCCATCCGCTTGCCTTTATTTGGAAACACATCAACCCAGCGATCTTCCAAGCAGCCATTGCGCATAACATTCACATATTCAGTACCCAGCGGGAGCATACCATCTGCAATCATTTGCACCGCATCTTCGTAGGTTACTTTGGGAGGGTTTTTAGACAGTCCCGCTTTGATATCATATTCATGCAGTTGATCAACCCCTAAGGCTTTACGACGGATGGCCCAATAACGATGCCACGTTGGCAGGTTGGCTCTAAACGTATCAATTAAGTTATGGAATACCGCATGTGGAATATTGCCAGTGGTTAAAGCCATGTCTAACCCACTCTCATAGCCACGAATGCGAGCCATTGCTACATTGCGCTTTATACCGGCTGCCAATGCGTTTGCCATCGTATTTTTGTAAGCTAGATGGGTGTCTGCGTAACTGGTATACCCTGTACGCCGTACTTCTCGATCTGGATTGGCCAGTATGGATCGAATGGTTCCCTGCGCCACAGGATATTTGGTGCCATCACTGCCTACAGCGGAGTCAAACCGCAGGTCTGCATTGGCTAAAACTCCGTGGGTAGCGGTCATCGTAGAAAAAACATCTGACAGGGTGCCCAGTACTTGCTCAACTTCGGCTGATTTAACGTATTTTGCCGCTTTGTTCAGTTTGTCAAAATAGTGGCTGTAAACAACCAGACGCTCTTCAGCAGCGGCCCAAGCTTTCACCGTGTCATACCCGATTGCAATAATTTCAGGTTCTGCAAACGCCAAAGCGGCAGAAATTTGCCCGGCTACACCGCTGGCACGATCTCGACGGCCGATCGCCTGTAAATCAGTCGTGTCTGCACTGGAAGGCAAATACCCCCAGACAAATACCTTGCCCAAGAGGCTCGTCAACTCTTCCCGCAGTTCAAGAAAATCTGCTAGTGTCCCGGCCGACTCATGCAGCAAGCCTTCAAACGTGGTGGCTTCATCACACAGATCTTTGACTGATTGGATAGCAGCTTCCCAATCTTCAACGGTTGAAAACACACTTTCAAGATCCCATTTATACTGAGTGGGAATTTCATCACGGGTTTTGAGTTCCATAATTACCTCTTTTTTATTTGCAGCAGGCACAGCAGTAGACAATCCTAGATTAAAAAGCGGCTTTGACCAGATTGATTAATCAGGCTCATACGGGGGATCTTCCCCTTTAAGACGAATAGGCCCCACACGATCCGGCCGACGGCTTTGCTTTGGCAGATAAAAAGCCCGAACAATCTCCATATCTGCACTCATGTTACCAGTTAGATAAAGCGGCGTAGAGTTGATGCCCAAGGTGTTATTCCCATAATCTAGAAAGCAAAAATAAATGGGAAGCTGGGCTGCTTTTGCAATGTGATAAAAACCGGACTTCCAGTATTCTGTGTAGGATCGGCTCCCTTCTGGTGAAAGCATGAGGGCCACAGTTTCTTGTGATTTAATGTAGTCTACGCTTTGCTGTACTAAATCTCCCGCGCCCTTGCCACGTACGACAGGCACCCCACCGACCCACAGCAGCAGCCGCTTAACCGGGAAGACAAAAAAGTCAGCTTTTATCAGCACCTTGGGTCGCTCCCCCATCGCTAAAATAGTGAGCAATACCCAGAATGCGTCCAAATTTGCGGTATGCGGATAACCAATCGCCATATATTTTTTCTCGGGCGGTTTTTTTCCCAGCATGGTCCAACCAGACAGGCGTAGAATGAATTTTGAGAGCACGGTGAGCATAAGCTATTCGGTTTTTTGTTTTTCTCGCTTCAAAGCAACTGGGCCGCTTCCGGCCGGATACTTGGCGCGTACACCGTCATAAAAAGAGCGGGCAAAATCCATATCGGCCGATAGATCACCCGTAATGGGCATCGGCCGTTCTGACCGTCTGATATCGCCAGACACGTAATCAACTGAGACAAGATAGACCGGCAAACCAGTCCCCAATGCGATTTGATAAAATCCTGATTTCCAGAATTTCTGGCGAGACCGGCTCCCTTCAGGAGCGATAACCAGCTCAATCCCATCAACCGTTTTGATGTATTCCACAAGCTGATCAGCCAAGCCACGAGCCCCGTACCCGCGTTCAACCGGAATGCCGCCCAGAAATGTAAATAATCGTTTGAATGGAAACACGTGGTAGGTTGACTTAATAAGCACTCTCGGCCGAATCCCCAGTGCCCGGACCGCAATGAAGAACCAGAGCGCATCAAAATTAGAGGTGTGAGGGGCGCACAGGATCATGTACTTGTTTTCAGGCGGCTGTACCATATTTAGTTTCCAGCCGAATACCCTCATGATCCATCTGAAAAAAGAGGAAATCATACTATAAATTTGCTTTGAAATCTGCCACGTACTGATGAATCTTTGCCTCGTACAGATCGCTAACCCTGCGGGCCATCGGCCCAAAATTGCCTTCACCAATTTGACGGCCGTCGACGTAGGTCACAGGGGTCATCCCGCCAAAGGTTCCGGTTACAAACGCCTCATCCGCCCCATAAACGTCAAAGAGTGAAAAGTCTTTTTGGTAGCAAGGAATTCCGTGTTCGGCCGCCACTTCAATCACCTTACCACGCGTAATACCGTTCATGCAGTATTGACCGGTTGAGGTCAGCAGCTCACCATTTTTTACGATGAAAAAGTTCGTTGCGTTACAGGTAGCCACCATGCCATTCACATCCAGCATCAGCGCTTCATCTGCTCCGGCTTCGATGGCTTGCACCAGCGCCATCACCTCGTGCAGTTTGCTGTGACAGTTCAAACGCGCATCTAGGTAGTCCGGATGCCCACGACGAATGGTGCTGGTAAAAAGCGTGATTCCATTCTCTTTTGATGCTTTGCTGGCTTTTTTATGCTCGGCAATGATGACCAGATTGGGCCCTGTTATGGTCAGGCGTGGGTCCTGAGAGGGGGTTTTCTTGATGCCGCGCGTCACCATAAACCTGCAGTGGATGTTGTCGACCATCTCATTAGCGTTGAGCGTCTTCCAGATTTCTGCAACCAGTTCATCTTTTGTCCACGGCAGCGTCATGCCAACGGTAGCCGCGGCCGTCCAGAGCCGGTCTAGATGCTCTTCCACAAATACCAACACCCCTTCATGCAGCCTGAGCGCTTCCCAAACCCCATCCCCGACGAGATAACCGCTGTCAAACACAGAAATTTTGGCATCTTCTCGCTTGGTTAGCTCCCCATTTACATAGATTAAGACATCTTTGTTGCGGTCATCTGGGACTGCGTTGTGCGTGCCGTGTACACCGTCGATCATGAATTATTTTTTCCTACTTATAATTTATC
>JBCCSO010000037.1:0-17660 GCA_039199965.1 Chloroflexota bacterium
GCGCAGTACAAATTTGTCGAGCATCTCCCGGCTGATCACCCCAGCGCCATCAAACACATTGCGCAGTCTGTCATCCTGAATTCGCTCAATCCGCACTTCAGAACGATCAAAGCGCTGCTCCACAACATATGAGCGCATCACACGACTCATCCGTTTGAATAGTTTTGCTTCGGCTCCCCGTTCGTAGGTAAATGAAAGTCCGCTTCGCTCTAAAAATTCTTGTGTCGTCACCCCTTCTATATATAGGTGCTTTTCCTGCCCATCTTTGAACCACATTAAGGTTGGTTCTTGATCGTGAAAGTTATGCGCTTGATGTGGGTTGTATTCAACCTTGTTGTTTGGATCACGGCTGATGATGACCCAACGTTTCTGCTCAAGGGCTTTGTCAAAATACGCTTTTTCTTCTTGGCCAGCCACGGGAAGCTGATCTAAGAATGCATAGCTGGCGCCGCTTTGCCGTTCCTCACTTGTCACAACCGCATACCCGCGCTTTTGGGTATCGATCCACAAGGTACGATGGCGGCCGCCACGCATCATCGGTCTGCCTCTGCCTCCCATCGTTAGCCTGCCACTCCGTTCATTTTCTTCGCGGTACGACGAATTGTTTCACGAGAAGATGTGCCACCAGCTTCAGCTACCGCTCTTTCCGCTTCATCAAGGGTTAGAACACCGGCAGCCAGTTTGGCCATAGCCTGAGTGGGTGGGTTGAGTTGCCCCCATATGTTCTGAATCGCTCTGAGCTCCTCAATCTCCGCTTGGGCTTTGCTTAAGTTTTCTTGAGCCAGACTTAAATCTACTTGAGTCTGATTGAGTTCGACTTGAGTTTGTTTGAGCTCTTCAATCTGATCTTGAGCATCTGTGAAATTGGTTTGGGTTTTGCTAAGGTTGACTTGTGTTGATTTGAGTTCGGTTTGAGTCTGGCTGAGCTCTGCTTGTGTTGACCTGAGGTCAGCTTGAGCTGTGTTGAGCTGCGTTTGGGTTTCAGTCTGTGTCTCTTTTAGTTTTGCTAGCTCCGCTTGAATCTGGTTGAGTTGGTTTTGGGTTTCACTGAGTTCGTCTTGAGCCGACTCGTAATCCGCTTGCAATGTGCTTTCGACTTTCTGACCGTTTTCGTGATGGTGCATCACCATATAGGCAATCCCCACAGGCACAACAGAGGCAAACAAAAGCTGCTGCCAAATGGGTAGAAATTCTCCACCCTGTCCCGGCCTTGCGTAGAAGATAAATTGGAAAAGATAGGCGACTACCGTTGTCAGGACCGCGCCAACAATCCAGATAGGCTTTTTTGTTTCCACCGCTTGCTGAACCGTTCGATAGTGCAGTAGGTCTAAGAAAATCGCAGTAGGGGCAGCGGTCCATGGCTTATCGTGCGAACCCAGAACCTGAAAATAATGGTAGCCAGACACAGCCACAATAAACGGAATAAGCTGAGCATTATGCAGGAAGTCCGATAAATTGTTCCACAGTTTCTTTAATCCGAATTGGTTTTCATTTTCGTTTGTTGAGTGATTTGCTAGTGCAGCCATTGGTTAAGTTTTCCTTCTGGTTTCTCGATGAATAAGTTAGGACGCCACCGTTTGAGTCATGCTGGTGCGCGCATCGTCCCACAGCGTTGGATAGCAATGAGTCTCGACCCACTCTGTGCAGCCCTCGATATCACTTCCGCAGTACAGCACCGCACAGGGATTTAATCTGTTGAGCATTTCTGCATATCCGTCTAGAAACAGACTCACCTCAGTTGCATCGTGGCGATTAATACCGACAGAAGAAACAGCTACCAGACTTCCCGAAACAATGCCTTCAAACGCGAACTCCCATGAAGCTTGATTTGACCAGCTAATTGTCGGAATGACCGTGTACCCGTGATCTTGCCAAAAACACCCGACCCACCGATTTCGATAGACATTCCATAGCTGCATCGTCACCGGCCAATCTCTATACAGGCTAAAGTCCGGAGTCAGTATCGCTTTGAATTTTGATAAATAGTCCAGCGGTTTGTTGGGGGTAGACCATGTCACTTCAAAGTCCCGATCGTCTGCAAAAAAATGCACCGCTGACTTTTCCGCTTTTAATTGTTGTCCCGCCGTTCTAATCCGTTTTCTGTATCGAATCAGTTGTTGAGGGACAGGAGAAATACCGGTTGATCTCATCATAGGAATCCCCCAATAGTTTGATGAAAAGTAGATTTGTCTTTGGTTGAGATACCCGTAGTTGGGAGGTGTTGAAGTTCTGTTTTGTGTGTTCATATCTACTTAAGTAGGGTAAGCAGATACGCCAATATTTGAAGGGTTTGAAGACTCGATTTTCTAGGACAGAAACGCTGAAATTTTAGGATACAAAACCAGAAAAACTGGTATGGTGGACTAGAAAAACTAGGATAGAAAACAAGCAAAACTGGTATGGCAGACTAGAAATTCTGGTTTTTCATCCTAGAAAATCGGTGTTTTCATCCCAGTTTTTTAAAGCTTTCATCCCTTCACAAACAGCCTATATCCATTCAATATTTATCTATGTCATGGCATCAAGCCCCTCTCTTCGGCAGAAGTTTCAAAAGTACACAAGGGGTTCCCGCGATTTCCCTCTGGTAGGACCGTGTTCCACGTAACACCCCGTATGTGAGATGTAAAGTGGGATGTATAGAACTACGCCTCTGATTCTTAGGCAAAGAACAAAGGCATTTATTTATTTTTTGACATTACTTTCAAAAGGAACAATCCATATGACAACTTTAACTCAGTACAATTCTCAAAGATTCTTTCATTACCCGTCACCAAGACCCATGCTCAAACTTTCAGCTCGTAACCAGCTAGAAAAACTGATTAAGCATCGTGCCTTAACTCACAGAGAGAAGCAGATCCTGCTTGCTCTAAATGATGTTGGCTTAATGACGCGGTATCAGATTCAAAGGCTGTTTTTCTCCTCTGCAAACATGGCTCGTCGGAAACTTAAATTGATGTATGACAATCACCTACTGGATGCCGGCGGCGACGATTGGTTCCAGCACATAAAGCCAAAAACAGACGAGACCGGTCGGACAATCATGATCAAGGGAACACCAACAACTGACTTCGGTCTGCAAAAATCCTTCCTTTATTCTCCGGCACTTGTTGGCCGACTGGTGATTAGTTTGGAGCATCAGCAACCAATCGATGAGATTAACTTTGACTCCAGCCGGTATGATGCCCTCTACCCAACACATTTGACTCTGCACGATCTTTGGATTAGTGAAGCTTATGTTCAGCTGAGATTGATGTCGGAGATGCACGAGCTTCCATTTGACTGGCACAATGAAGCTGGCTCCGTCATTTATAGTCAGCATGATACACAAGATGAAATTGTGCGGCCGGATGCAACATTCACCACACAGTTTCAGCCACAGCCAAACACAGATCTATGTGACTTCACAAGGTTTATTGAAATGGATCGGGGGAGTACAAAATGGGAGGCTAAAGTGCAGCAGTACAATCGGGCCTTCGCCGAAGGCGATTGGCAAAACACCTTTGACCGCTTTCCGACCGTCTTATGCGTTCTGCCCAACCGCTTGTTTGATAAAGGGGTGGATCGAATTCGCATACATCTAGGCCCGGTCAGATTCTATGGAAAAACATGGGGAAGTTTTATTGAAAACCCTTGCTCTGATTGGCTTGATATAAATTCTGGCGACCCGGTCGCATTGCTCCCAGAAAACTATTTGACTTAAGTGAAGAGTGGGGGAGCCTGCAACCTACACTACGACAGCATACCGCTTTCTCGCAATGACGCTCGAATATGTGAAATGATGATGGGAGACAAATACAGAACTTGCCAACAGAACAGCAAAACTACGTATATGAAGAATGCCACAATAGCAGACATAGCTACAAGTGTCATGAGCATAGCGACTACAGACGCGATCGACTCACCTGCATAGGCAACCCAAAACATTAACCCAAAGGACAGAGCTGATAAAACAAAACCAGCAACTGTGAATTGGATGGCGCGCTGTTTGGAAAACTGCGGCTGCAGATGTTCATGCAGCTCACGAACCACCCGTATTTCGGCCGTACTTTTTTCTTTGAGTTCTTGAAAATTTATGTCTGCAATCATGTGTCTATTTTAGCCTGTAAATTGGATTTGCAATCAGAACAAAAGTTTCATACAATCATTGTGTTATTCAGTGTAACACAAGGGCTTTTTTATGTTCAAAAGAAAAGGAAATCTTTCAGATCTCTCGTATCTTATACTTTGGGCTATTTCAGATGAAATTCAACCGATCTCAGCCATGGGCATAAAGAACAAAATCGAGTCGCTTGGCTGGTACGGGGAATTAAAGCGGGTTTCACTCCTCAACAAGATTACGCGTCTCCACAACTCAGGGGTAGTCAGTAGAATAGAGCAAGATATTAGATTGATGAGTGAGACCAAATATCTTTACGAGCTGACTGATTTTGGTAGAAAGCAACTTGAAATCAGAAAAAGTCAGCTAGGCAATTTGAATTCATTATGATCACGAATCAAACAAAGACAGGCACACCACTATCAACTATCCAGCCTATCGCTACCAAGCTCATTGAAAGATTGCGCCCATACTGTCAAAAAATTGAACTTGCGGGAGATATTCGTCGTAGTCAAGATATAATTGACAAAATTGAAATTGTTGCCATTCCAAATATTCACTACCAACAAGATATCTTTAGTGGTTCTCCCAAAATAATTTCCAATGAATTATTAGATTTCTTGGACCAACTTATTGACGATGGCTCAATTACCAGAGGCTATTCATGGGAAGATACAAACCGATTTTTTTATCTCACAACTACAAATAACGCCACGTATAAAATCGAGCTGTTTTTGTGTACATCTGAAGAATGGGAAGTATTTCTCCAAACCTAAAAATTTCAAATGATCTTGAAGAAACCCCTCACGCTAAAATGAAAGCCAATCCTTTTTGCCCCTCAGTTGGGCTTAAGAGTTTTTTATGACTAATTTAATTAATCACTTTAACGACCAAAGTCCCTACATTAGTTTGCGAAAAGTGTGGGACGAGTCTTCTAGCCGATATTGGTTCGCAGTAGTTGACGTCATCGAATTATTAACTTACGATGATCAAGTTGAAATTCCCGAAGAAGGGCCGGTACGTCTTGAGTACTTGAAAAAAGAACTCAATCGCGCAAGCAGGCACTGGTCTGAGATGAAGCGTCGTGTAGATGGCGAAGAACTTTCGGGAATTCCCCGAAAGTTCCCTCTGAAACATAAATTTAACGGACGTACCTACCAAGTCGAATGTGCTGATGAAGAGGGGCTTCTGAGGATTATTCAGTCTATCTCATCGAAAAGAGCTGAGCCCCTAAAACAGTGGCTTGCCAAGAATGGTGCGCGTCGCCTAAAAGAAATCGAAAACGATCCACTAGAGCAAGAAAAAGAGCGCTACAGACTGCTTGGCTATACAGAGATGTGGATCGAGCGACGTATCAAGTCTGCTGCACAAAGAAACATTTTAACCGAAGAATGGCAGCGCAGAGGAATCTTAGATCGCATACACTATGCAATACTGACTAATGATATTCACCGTGGAACTTTCGATGGTATGTCAGTTTCCGATCACAAAAAATTAAAGGGGGTTGATAAAGGTGATCTCCGCGATCATATGACCCCTTATGAACTACTGTTCACAGAATTAGGTGAAATGACAGCTACTGACAATATGAGAATAAAAAATTCTCAAGGTTTTGAAGAAAATAGGGAAGTTGCCAAACAGGCGGGAAGAAGCGCTGGAGCAGCAAGGCGCGCCTTTGAAGAAGCACAAGGTATCGATGTTATATCTTCGAAATCTTTCCTCAAAGAACGCCAAGCACTCTTGCAGAGTGGCTCACCTATTGTTAGCTGCGACCATTGTCATATGCCAGTAAAAGCCCATTTGACCTATGGAACAGAACGTCATGGTTCGATATGCGACAACTGTTTCGACACACTTCTTAACAAGAGTATTATTGATGATGGTGGGAATTACATAGGGAATGACTAAATACTTTGGTGCTAAAAGACTTTAACTCGGGGCAGCATATCAATCTAGCTCTGGAATTAGTACGATTCCCTACAATCTAGCATCGCCATTGCAGGACATAGTTTAATGTTGAAGAAACCAACAAAACCTAAAAGGCACACGACACACATTTTCCTTATCGCATTTACTTTAATCGCCTTATATGAAAGCCATTTAGTGTTTCTTGTTATTGCTGCCAGCTTTAACATATTAGCAATCTTCCAATTTTTTCGCTCCAAAACAAAACCTGCTGTCGCAAACCGTCGTTCGGCCGTACCTAAAAAGTCTCCTGAAAATATCCACCCGCGCCCCGGAGAACCCGGATACGCTCAGTGGGAGTTTCAGAACGAAAGCTATATCAATTTCTTTTAACACTTAAACTAATGCCTATTTTCACCGACCTTCCAACTTTGCTCTTTATCTTGATGTTGTCGATGCTGACAGCATCGTCGATTTATGTTGCCATTGCTCTCTCGAATCTATTGGTTCGACCGTATTTTGACGAGGATGTACTCCCGTTTGCCAATTCTCGTCTTGATGTGTTTCGCATTCTCTGCCTCCAGTGGTTAAACCGAACAGAGAGGGAGGTTGTCGCTACAATTCAATTAGTAGACCCTGAAGACCTAGCTCTGTATGACCAGTACACCATCAGCTTCACCACCACCAGAAACTTCTTGAAATCTATTGAGCACGAAGCCAAAGACCGCTTTGAAATACTAACCCATCATATAAATGGCCCATTGATGGAGTTGGAGATCCATTGTGTCGCTCTACAAATTAGCTGTTTGTACGAGTGGGAAATTAGCGGACCTACTGGCCTTGACTGGCTCCATACGCCTATAACTGAAAGATTCATCTAAATTAGCTTTAGCAATCACACGCTAGTCTGAATTCACTGCAAAAAAAAGAGACCGAATCATAGATCCAGCCTCGCAAGTTTAAATCAGCCCGCTTCCTGTAGCAGTACGTTAGAGCAAGTCTACTTCAGCCGCTCCCCATCGGATCGACATCTGACCATAGTCAATGACATCTCTATTTTTTGCTTTGGCCCCCCTGCAACCATACTTCTTCATCATCCACTTGATCAGCTCCTTGTGGTTAAGACCGGCATTTATCAGTGGGGCGGGGGAGGTTCTTTTTTCTGAGAATGCCAAGCGGTATTGACCACCTGGCGTGACTAGGAGGATTTCAAACCTATTGCAATGGTTCGATTCAGGTTCAGGGTTAATACCCGGCCACTCTACCGGGGAGCCGAATTCCTTCGCAATAATTGTGATTTCAAGCTCTTCTATAGCCTTAAGCTCTTCACTACCGAACTCATCCCAAAAGGCATCCACCATCGCTCTTGCTCGCTGCTCATCACTCAGCTCTGGGCCCGGATCGGCTAATCTCAAACATGATCGTATTGATTCGACTTTATACTCAGACTGTCGGCCGACATACGTATGCGCTTGAATTGCCTCTCCGATCATCTTTTGCATCTTACTCAGCCGACGGCTCATCAATGTTTGTCGTCGGCCGACAGGCAATGTGGCTAGAGATCTTAAGTCGCCCGTAGCTAGAGCTGCTTGCAGGCTAGTGGCAAATTGTGTTTCTTTCTGCTCGCATTTTTTCTGATCTCTCCAGTCGGTCATTCTATGGTGACACCTCAAGACTGGATTCAAGAGAGTATTCACAAACGAACTGATCGGTATCAAAGAATCTAATGACTTGAATGAAGTTTTCAGAACGGCCACAATAGCTAGTTGCAAGATTTTGGATTTTCTCTGGTAGCTGAGAAAAATCCGTTGTTTCTTTCAAGTCTTCGTATCCCTGACAGCTAGGATAGATGAAAAATTTTCCTTGTGTAATTTGTGTCATAATGTTTCTCCAAAAATTTTAGTTGAATTGCCTGCACGATTATCATTTCCATTTCATCCATCCATCTTGGCTAGCGAAGTCAACAGATGGGCGATGATGCAGACTTTGGCATACTCAGATTCTGTTTTGTTGAGAACAAAATAACTGCCAGTTAATTTGTTCTGCACGCATATTTTCTCTTCACGTGCATTGCACTCTTTCTCATATTTTTGCTGCTCTCTCCAGTCGGTCATCCTGTTATATTTTCTTCTGTTGAACGTCTTTTTTGGGAGCATCTTCAGAGCAAAGAAGAAGTTAGCCGAAGCGGCGGCCGCCTCTATAAACTGTTGTCTGGTTACAATCCCTTGAATCGGGGCTGAGGCAGGATAGTTCACTTGCTTTTGCAAAATATGAAAAGCTCGTCTCTGGTTAATCGTATTTTTTTGCATGTTTTTAGTTATCTCTTTTATTATGTTTTAGCCGATCGAACAGTCGCTGTTTGCGTTCAGCGATTGCAATTCCCTCTTGAGCCAGCCGACGTTTGTCATCCTCATTCCAGATATAGCCGGTAGAGTCGAAGCTGTCGGCGTACCACGTACGCACAATCTTCGATCTAGAAATGACACGGCCTTGATGCACCCACTTGCCCAACTCGCGCGCCTTTAGTCCAATTCTTGTGACCTCATCTGAAAATTTGAAGTAATCCGCGCACCCAATGAACAACGTGTCAAACAGCTCCCACGGAACCTCTTCAATCGGGTGGTCGTTTTGCAGGGCATAAGCTACACACAGGTCACGCTGACGGACTAAAGGTGCATACTGATATGCCATTTCAAGGGTCTTTTTCCAATCGCCACCAGCAAAACGACCGTTCTCAAAAAGCACATAGTCAGGCAGAATCACTCCCTTACATGTGTCCCTATATTGCTTGACTTCGTCCATTCTCCGCAGCCAATTCTCTATCTGAAACCTTCCACTAAATTTTCCATTGTCAAGCATCCACCAAGCTCCCAGAGCTAGCGCTTTAGACTCACCTCCTGTTTTGCGATATGAAAGCATGACTCCATATCGTTGTGGCCTGTAAAAGAATTCCTTTGTTCGGCCGGATAGCAGTATCTTCATCTCATGTAGGCCGGGGCGTTAGCCCCATGATCACCGGCTGCCTCTCAATAAAAAAGCCCCACCTCAGAGCTAAAAGCTGGTGAGATGGGGCCGTTGTTATCTGCCCGATGCTGTAGGGAATGTCCTTGTATTCGGTAAGCTCAACTCTACTTGGAGTCTCCATCGATAGATATGTTAAGCTCTAGTTGACATTGCCTGCAATTACCCCTGTTAAATCACCGTCTGAATCTAAATAGTTGGAAATGCACACACGTAATCCAGAATAGTTTATTGGGTTTCCGATAATCCCTGTCCGGAACGATATACGACATCTTTTGGGGATACTGTAGGAATGCCCTCCTTTTAATACTTTCCGATCGGTCTCTTCTTGATTTTCCCTCCCATCAGTGGGTACATATGGGTACGCTTTGAAAGTAGATCTAGTTCGCTCCAATACATTTCCTGCCATTCCGACGCACCCATATGGACTGATATTTTTGGAATAGTGATCTACAGCCACCGTATTATAGAACCCGCTCCCTTCATGATTACAAAGGTCAGGTCTCCACAGGTTTCCCCATGGATATATCCGCTGTTCTGTCCCTCGAGCCGCCTTTTCCCATTGAGCTTCTGTGGGCAACGTTACACTGCTGTTGATCTTCCAAGATAGCCAACGGCAGAAAGCAACAGCATCCTTATAAGAGACGTAAACAACTGGGTGATTAGATTTTCCACTGGGTATCTTTCCGTTTTTCCAATGGTATGGTAGTGCATCTCCCCTCAAGCCACTTTCTCTTGCATACACCTGATACAGTGCATTAGTCACCGGATACTTGGCCATTTCAAGTGCTGGTAGATAGAGACGATGCCCGGGTTTTTCATCTTCTCCAGCGTCTTTATCATGTGGAGCGGCACCCATCCAGAATTCTCCGGCCGGAACGGGGCACCATTCAATTCTGATCGCGGGGGTGACTTGAGATGTGCGCAGGCGCTTCCAGCCAGTTTGAATGGCTTCTGAAGCCGTTGGCCAATAGGATTTCAAAATATCATAGGCTGCACCGCCAACGATACTAGCAATCAGAACTTCTTTCGATAGCCACTTTAGATTTTCTCTAACCCAACCCTTTGTTATCCGTTGGCGGCCGCCGTCGGCCGGGCCGGGCTCTTCCTGCGTGCGCTCAGCTATCTCAGCCTTAGTCGGAAGCTCATCTAACTCTCGTTTAATACGCTCCTTATTATCCCGATAATCTTTGACAAACTGCTCTCCGAAGCTTGTCAAAACCAGTTTTTTTCGTGGGGCTAAAACAGATAGTTGATTGAAGTCTGCATCATTTAAAAGACGCTGAATTAGATCCAATTTGTTTCCAGATGTAGACAGATTTAGTTCAGTCAGAATCTGCTTCAGCTCCTTCACTGTCATCAGCTCCAGATGAGTAGCCAATGGAATCGTATCGATGTAGTTAAGTGCCCTCAACCGTTTGACTGCCCGATCTAGAGGCTCACCTAGCACAAACTCCCAGTTCTGATCATTAAAGCCCTCAACTGGTTCTGTTGGATTGATGAACTGCAGAAGCAGGACGACATGAGCAGTGGATTTTTGCCAATCATTGGATAAAAGCTTCATGATTTAAATAGTTGGCAGTAAGTCAGAATGCGTCACTGACAACTTGCTTCAACTTCACCACCTAAATATGAACATGAGTCAATGATGTTGCCATCTACTTCATCTAGGATAAATGCAGTATCACCAGAGTTGTTCCAGACAGATCCACCCCGCCCCCAGAATAAGTTTGTCATATCATCCGTGCCCACTTTTACCCAGACGGTAACGGTTGAGGCTGGCTCAAGCGTGAATGTGGGGAACGTATATGTATTCCCTGTTTCGTCCTGAAGAACATAACCCATCATGTCGGCCGCTAGATCACCAGAGTTTGTGATCTCAACCAGTTCATTTTCAACATCATCACCATCAGGGTTGTAAACGATGCGAACCAGTTCAATTTTGGCTTCCGGTTCAGGCGTTGGTGTTTGTGTTGGGGCAGGGGTAGCTGTGGGTGCGACAGTTGGTGTGGCCGTCGGTGTTGGCTCAGCATTTGGATCAGCTGGGTTAATGACCATCGGAAGATATACCGTTGGGTTGGATGGCGTAACAACAATTTCTTCCTCTACACAGGCCAGCTCCGCCGGGAGCGTATCATAAAGCATGTCAAAATCTTCTTTATAGAGGGTAGCTACGGTTGAGTCATGGATGATGATCGTGTTTTCGTCATTTTCGAAGAAGCCAGCATTGGTCCAATTTACACTACCGGTCACCACCACACCTTTAGAAGTGCCGGGATCAATGACCATCGTCTTGTTGTGCATTTTGCCTTTGTAATTTTCGATCTTAATCGGGATATTGGCTTCACAGAGAGCTTCATCATCTGAGTATGCATTAGAAGCCCCAAGGTTATCCCATACCCCCCTGACTCTCACCCCTCGATTCTTGGCATTGATTAACGCATCACGCAGGGGGTCTGAGGTGAAGAAGAAAATGGCGAAAGCAATTTCCTCTTGGGCCGCGTCAACTTCTGCGATGATGGCGTCCATCACATTCCCTTCTGGACTAAAATGAATGTCTAAATCAACGCCATTGTAATCAAAGGTCGTTGTGATCAGCTGATCTTTCTTCACACTGAACTTTCCATCTTCAAACATTTGGTTAAATTCAGTGGTGTAAAGTTCTGCGATCGCCGTATCGGTAATAACGATAGAGTTGTTATGATTTTTCGTATATCCGTTATCTGTCTGGTTGGTGCTGCCGGTCCAGACCAAAAATTTATCGATGATAATCACCTTATTGTGCATAATGTCATTCGCCCGATCATCATCCACAATTGCAATGCCAGCACTTTCAAGAGCCGCATAGTAGGGGATGTAGCTTGCAATATGCTCTCTGGCCTCGTCGTCAGTCACAACTCTGACTTGCACGCCGCGATTATGAGCCGCAATTAAAGCATCCCGGATTGAATCGCGATTAAAGTCGTAGATTGCTAAATCAATCGTAGACTGGGCGCTATTAATCCGGCTGAGTAGGGCAGCTTCCATTTCTGTGATTTCGGGCGATGTCCCAGTAGAGGCTGTGTTATCGGTGAAGAATACAGGCAAGATGGGAGCACCAACCAAAGCGGCTCTACCACTAAAGAGCAGATAGCAGGTAAGAATGAAGGCTCCCAGAAATTTCTTTAATCTTGCGTTCGTAAATATCACCTTCGACCAACTTCTTGTCCGGACGCATTGTAGAGAACTACCGGATCTGGATCGCTATTATTTCAGATATTTCCACCATGACCACAATTAAACCCTCCTAGTCCACTGTCTTCTGCTCTCGCATAAATCCGCAAAGTTTGACCCGGCTCAATGACCTCGCTCAAACGACATTCCTGATTTCCTTTTTCTGATACTAAATTCCAGACCCCAAATCTCTACAAGGCCTAAATCTATTGAAGTTGTTACTACTCACTATTTTTTAGACAACTCTGTCTTTAAATGTCTTAAACTTAACAAGAAGTTTGTTATGAGATCAGAGTAAAGACAAGCTCTCGAATAGTGCGAAAATGTATACTCAAAAAGACACTGGTGCTGTGTCAACAGGCTAAGGGTTCTGACACAGCCATTGAGTCATGAGTTTTGGTATGTGTTTTCAAGGCTCTATGAGACCTGTCTGAAGGCATACTTTTTGACATAAATCTGAGTGGTAGATACAGAAAAGCCGGTTCCTAAATGATATGAAACCGGCCTATGCTTGAGAAAATTTTGTTATTGTCGCTGTTAGATAAATGGTTGAGATGGATATTATTTCATATTCTTCAACAAATTGGTTCTTGCGGCTTTATGTGGTTTGGTTGAAAGTATAATTTCACGCTTAATTGATTGTTACTATGAACAATTAGCTGATGGGTTCTTGAGCCCCAGAATCGGATACTATGATCTGGAATGGGGAAGTTACAAGAATAAACAATTCTTGACTCAGATTCTACGTTTGCCCAGTTAAATTTTTCTTGCAATATGACCTGCAGCTCTTTTTCTAAAAGAACCAAATCAGAATCATCAACATCGTATTCTGATTGAATATATTTCCCCCACCCAACTCCTATGCCTCCTACGCCTCTATTAATTTCTGTTTCAACCAATTGCAATGGTGTTTGAATGTTACGCATAAATCTCATGCGATAATATTGAGCATGGATATTCGGCGAGAACCAGACAAGAATGGTCATAACTAGGCTTCCGACCAGCACCATAACAATATTAGATGTATTTAATACATTTTTTTGCCATAGTATTCGGGCCAAAATCATAGACACAATAAATGAGAGCCCTAATCCTATCAAATAACTAAGTCCATTTGTAAACCCTGATACAAGTATTAGAACTATGAATGGGATCAGTAAGCAGAAAAACAAGGACACACTTAATATCATGTTTCGTAGCCACGGAATTTTCATGTTAATTTCTCCGATTGTGCCTCTCTAGGGCACGGTATGTTTCATATCGCAATTGATTTACTACAAAATCGCGAGGCTCATTTACTACTCCTATGGGTTCTACTAAATTTGGATAGTGTTCAAACTCTACATTATTTTCTGGGCTGCTGTTTGAGCGGTCTGGAATGCTAGTCAATGTTATCGTTCTGCAATTATCAATTAATGCAGTACCATTACTTTCACCTATTCCAGTTTGTTGACGGTCATCGATGTCTATGTTTACAGCCTCTAATACCCAAGGGGGTATGGTGGGGCTGCTTGGGTAAAAACTATCAGTGTTTATCCATTCTCCATAATTGTACGAATCGATAATTTGCTCAAAATAATTCCATTCTTCGCCCCTACCTTCAAACTCTGGCTCAACCAAAAACAACAGATCGACCTCAATGGCCTCTTGATAAAAACCGTTCCAAGGTAATGATATGGGATGGAATTTCTGAGTTAAATCCACAGCAGCAGCACCTCCCCAACTGTAACCCATAATTATTACTGGCTGATTAGGGTTTTTTCTCAATTCTTCTTCCACAAGGTGCTGGGCTGAGGCAACAGAACTATCCCCATTCCTCAGGTAGTATATTTTCCCATGAATATTTGTATCATAACCTCCACTTTCTAATCCTAGGCCACACCAGTGTGAGATTCCATTTAGAGTATAATCTTCTGGAGTGTCCCACTCAGTAATTGGATTGTTATTGTTGTTAATACCTCCTTCAAAACAAATCGCAATGTTTCCACTAGGGTCGATTAAATTAGCTGGATTTCCCTCTACGTATGAATAATGGTTTAGTGTCTTCGGCCGCATGTTAACACCATCCCATGCATCATAAGCCGTAAACGCCTTTAGTTCAGCGCTATAATACCTGGCCCGCAGGTAAATCAATCCAGTGCTTGTATCCTCTTGTTGGCCAGTATACCCATACACGCTACCACTGGTACCCGTTTCATCCAGCGTTTCGCCAAATGGGGAGAAGGTGCGAACATAGTTGGTCGCGCCACTGGTTTCCATTTCTACCCGTACACTGCCCAAACCATCGGGTATAAAGGTCTGGAACTGGCTGGAGCCTTGGGTCTGCTGCCCTAGATGAGTGTTGCCATACAGGCGGTAAACCACATTTCCTGCCCCACCGTCGCTGACCAGCATCTGGGTCAGACCAATGGTGTCATTGGTGTACTGTATTGTCTTGCTGGCTGTTCCACCGGTAAATTCGACCTGCTCCAGTCGGTCATTGTTCCCGTCATAGCGAAACTCCGCCACGGTCTGGAGAGATGCCCCCAGCTCTTCAGCCTTGGTCATCATCCCCCGCTGGTTAAAGGTATAAAGCTTCACCGGTGACCCGCTGCCGGAGACCGGGTCAATGCGTACCATGTTCCCATTGTCGTCGTAGGTAATCGTCTTGGTGCCAACCTCCACCTGCGTCTCAGACGTCATTTGGTTCATTGCATTAAACACACGGGTATGGGTCGCGGTAACCGCATCCACCGTATCGGTGTACGCCTGCATGTTGCCCACTTCGTCGTACTCGTACGCATAAGTAGCCGTGATGTTGCCTGTATAAACCGCATCAGTTAAGCGATAGAGATCGTCGTAGGTGTATGAAACAACATGCACCGTATGGGTTGTGGTAACCGTGCTGGTGGTCGCGCTCGCACCTAAAGCGGGGTCAAGCTGCGTGCCAGCCGCAGATAACTCTGAAGCAGAATCATTAAATGAAGCCGTCTCAGACTGGGCTTCAACCGCAGCGCTCTTTAAGCCATACCCCAGCTCTAATCCGGGCCACTGGCCAACGGATGAAACCGTGGTCGGCAGCGCATTCGTCATATTAGCCGGACTAGCTGCTACTGGGTATTGGATACTCGCCAGTGACGTCGCTGCTGGCATCCGGCCCCAAGGATCAGGGACGTTCCAGAGTATATTCGTAGATGAATTCTCCTGAACAGGTTGCTCAGCTGGTCCTTGGACAAGGGCGAGGTCATTCCCACCTTCAGCCTCAAGGATCAGGGCCTCAGCCTGCTCCAGCGCAAACTGAATCTGGGCCATCGCCGCCGGATTCTTTAGCGTTTCCGTCACACTGACCCGGTTCCCAACCGCGTCAAGCTGGTAATCAAATTCAGCAATCAGGTTGCTGCTGGTATCGGTATAGGTCAGCTTTTCAAGCCGGTTTGCATCATCATAAACGTTGGTCGCCATCACCCCGTTGGGGAGCGTGGTGGTAATCAGGCGGCTGGCCGCGTCGTAGCCATAGACCGTCTCCGCACTGTTCCAGTCGGTCACTTTCTCTAAACGGCTGTCACCGTCGTAGGTGTACACTACCTCCCGGTTGTCTGGGTAAATCAGTTTTGTCCGGTTGCCGCGCAGGTCATATTCGTACCCGACCGTCTGGGTAAATGGATCGGTGACGCTCGTTATCCGGTAAAGGGAGTCATGAGCATAGGTCGTGGTGCCGACCGCGTCAGTCATCACCTTTCGGTTTCCAATGGCATCGTACTCAAATTCAACCGTCTCCCCATCACTCTGGTAGGTGATGCTCGTGGGGCGGTTGAGACCGTCATACTGGTAGGTGACCACTTCCCCATTTCGGTCGGTCATCTGCCGCACATTGCCCAAGGCATCATAGATGGTGCTGTCCGCATCACCCAAAGCGTTGGTGACCGCAATCGGCCGTTCAAGGTCGTCAAAGGTGGTAACCGTCACCGTGAAGCCACGGGCGTTCATAATCTCCACCTGACTTCCCCGCACGTTGTACTCAAATGTCGTGACGTTGTTTTCGTCTGCTTGCCCCGTCTGCTGGGTGGTGGGCTGGTTCAACGGAGCTGTATCGTTTTCAATGACGTGGCTCAAACGATTAAGGTCATCATACAGATAGCTGGTCCGGATGCTGTTGGCATCAATCATCCCCACTTGGTTCCCCAAGACGTCATAGATCATTTGGCTGACATTGCTTTCAGCGTTGGTGGTGCTCACCGTGCGCCCCAAGCCGTCATAGCCGGGAACTGTTGCATGGTTTAAACCATCCAATGAGCGATTCACCCAGCCCAAGGCGTTGTACTCTTGGGTCGAAACCACCCCTTCATGGGTCGTGGTTGAGGTGACCCGGTTGAGGCCGTCATAGGCGCTCGTTACTGTGTACCCATCTGGATTGGTGCTTGTTTTCCGGTTTCCTAACCCATCAAAGCCGGCCGTATTGACCACGTTGACGGTGCCACCGCTCGTTTGCAAATAGCGGGTGGTGGTTGTCATTCGCCCTAGATCATCGTAGTCAAAGTCGGTCTCGTTCCCCATTGGGTCTTTGGTGCCACTGCGACGCCCTAAGTCATCAAAATAGGTAACGCTACACAGATTTGTGTCCGCTTCAGCCGGTGGGAAGCTGCAGTCGGCTTCAGACGTGATGGTTGTGGTTCCGTCCCAGTTGGCCACGCTGATAAACGGCCGTCCAATCTCGTCATAGACGGTCAAACTGGTCTGACCCAGCGCGTTGGTGCTGCTTACCTGACGGCCGGTGACGCTGTCGTACCCCGGCTTCGAGCAGATGTTGGTGTCGATATTCTGGCTGTAGCTCACATTGGCAGAGCCATACACACACTGGTTGGCGGCCGTGATTGTCCCGTCCCAGTTCATCACCGTGGCTTCAACCCGGTTCAGCGCATCGTAAAAGGTGCGGGTCTGCCGACCAGAAGGGTCAGTCGTGATGGTAGTGTTGCCCACTTCATCAAACTCATACTGGGTACATAAATTGGTATCCCGATCTGCTGCCAGCGTGAAGCAAGTCCCGAAATCATTAATAGAAGCAATGGTTCCTGTGGCGTTGACAACCTGCCCCTCCATCCGGTTCAGCTCATCATAGAACATGTGCGTTTCACGGCCGGCTGGATCTTTGGTGACCGTCAGGTTTCCTACCGCATCATACGTATTGGTGGTACATAGGTCTTCATCACTGTCTGTCCGGTTTGGATCAAAGCTGCAGCTGCTCAAAGCGGTGACGCTAACACTGTTGGCAATCGTGCCCGCCACGCGCCCTAGGCTGTCATACTCTGGGGTTTTTGTAGTAAAAGGCCGAAAACCTACGCTAAGAATCAATCCATTCTCAAATTACGAAGGCCAGAAGGAATCAGCTCTTCTCCTCTATCGAACCGATACACTCCGTACCCCGTACCGGTTGATGAGTTCAAAGTAA